>JAUNCV010000003.1:0-20259 GCA_030526445.1 Bacteroidales bacterium
TAACTTTCAAAAAGATTAAGCCTCAGCCTCTTCAGCCTTCTTAGCCTTCTTGCCGCCCTTGTTTGATGCCTCAGCAGCTTCGTGGTCAGCCTTCTCAACCTTGCGCTCCTCGAGGCCCTCGCTAATAGCTTCGCACATAGCGTTCATGATAACCTCGATAGACTTGGTAGCATCATCGTTAGCTGGGATGATGTAGTCGATGTCGCGTGGGTTAGAGTTGGTATCAACCATGCCGAATACTGGGATGCCCAAACGAACAGCCTCAGCAACAGCGATGTGCTCCTTCATTACGTCAACAACGAAGAGAGCTGAAGGGAGACGGTTGAGGTCAGCGATAGAACCGAGGTTCTTCTCGAGCTTCTCACGCTGGCGAGTGATCTGAAGACGCTCGCGCTTTGAGAGGTTGTCATAAGTACCGTCCTTGGTGAGCTTGTCGATGGTAGCCATCTTCTTCACTGCCTTGCGGATAGTGGTGAAGTTGGTGAGCATACCGCCAGGCCAACGCTCGATAACGTATGGCATGCCAACAGACTGTGCCTTCTCAGCAACAACCTCCTTAGCCTGCTTCTTAGTAGCAACGAAAAGCACCTTCTTGCCGCTCTTAGCCATAGCCTTGAGCTGCTCAGCTGCCTCGTCGATTTTAGCAACTGTCTTATTCAGGTCGATGATATGGATGCCGTTACGCTCCATGAAGATGTATGGAGCCATTGCTGGGTTCCACTTGCTCTTGAGGTGTCCGAAGTGAACGCCGGCCTCCAAAAGTTGATCAAAGTTTGTACGTGACATAATAGTCGATTTTTTTTGTTTTTTGTTTACATTCTTTTTATGCAACCTGCAGGTAGTCTAACAAGGTTAGGGTCCTGACAGGTTTAGATACTAAACGCGTAAATATATCAGCACGCTTCTCGCGTACATATAAATATATTAACGCTTGCTGAACTGGAAGCGACGACGAGCCTTTGGCTGACCTGGCTTCTTACGTTCAACGACACGAGCATCGCGGGTGAGGAAGCCTGCCTTCTTGAGTGCTGGCTTGTTCTCAGCGTCGATCTTAACGAGTGCACGTGCGATAGCGAGGCGAAGTGCCTCTGCCTGGCCCTTGTAACCACCACCACAAAGGGTTACCTTGATATCATACTGCTCAGCAACGCCGATCTCATTGAGAGGCTGCTTAACGATGAACTGAAGGATTGATGATGGGAAGTATGCCTGGAGATCCTTCTTGTTGATGGTGATGTTACCAGCACCAGCAGCTACATAAACGCGGGCAACAGCAGCCTTACGACGGCCGATTGCATTGATCATTTCTGCCATACTTTCTTGATTACTTAAGGGTGTTAATGTCAATTACCTTAGGCTGCTGAGCAACCTCCTTATACTCTGAACCCTCATATACGCGAACGTTCTTGAGGAGCTGACGGCCGAGCTTGTTCTTTGGGAGCATGCCCTTGAGCACGATGAGGAAGAGGGCTGCATAGCCATTCTTCTTAGTTACGCTTGCAGCGGTGTGTGCACGCTGGCCTGATGGATAACCGGTGAAGGTGAGCCACTCACGCTCAGTCCACTTATTGCCGGTCATAGTAATTTTCTCTGCGTTGATGATGATAACGTTGTCACCACAGTCAACATTAGGGGTGAAGCTTGGCTTGTACTTACCGCGAAGGAGCTTAGCAACCTTAGCGCAGAAGCGACCCATAACCTGGTCAGTAGCGTCTACTACAACCCACTCCTTCTGTGCAGTTGCTTTGTTCACAGAAATGGTCTTGTAAGATAAAGTATCCACTGTTGATTAGGATTTAAAAATTAATAAGATTATAAGTTAACTCGACAGAGCCTCAGCTTACGGACAAGCTCACCGAGGATGCCACCAATCTTGCCAGAGCCCCTCCTTATCAAAGGGGTTATTCCGTAAAATCGGCGTGCAAAGATAGGTTTTTTCTTTTAAACTCAGTCATTCAATGCTTTATTTATTTGCCTCGACACAATCTTTAGTAGGGTTTAAAAGCAAAAATGCCGTCCGAAGATGGCATTTTATCAAGTTGTTTTACACACGATTGAGGCTCTCATCACGCAAATATGCTGCAACGTTTGAAGCCGCAATATGCAGCAATCTGCGACGGGCAGCCAAGGTAGCCCAAGCCACATGCGGAGTAATTTGGCAATTTCGGGCTTCAATGAGAGGATTGCCCTGCCGTGGCGGTTCTTGCGTAAGCACATCAATACATGCCGCAGCGATACGCTTTTCGTTCAAAGCATCGGCCAAAGCCTGATCATCGACAAGCGGACCTCTGCCTGTGTTAATGACGATGGCCGAAGGCTTCATCAGGCCCAGTCGCTCTCGGTTTACAAGGTGCTGGGTGGCTGGTGTCAAAGGACAATGCAGGCTAAGAACATCGCTCTCACTAAAGAGTTGTTCCAAATTGGCTGCCTTGCTGACACCCGTAGGAAGCGACTCTGCAGGTTTGCACGTAAAAGCAAGCACCTTCATGCCGAAACTCAAAGCAATTCGAGCCACCGCACTTCCGGTATTGCCTAAGCCCACAAGACCCATTGTCAGACCATCAAGTTCGATGAGCGGCTTATCACCATAAAAACAGAAATCTACAGAGTTTTGCCAATTACCCGACTTCACAGAACAGGCGTAATCAGCCACATGATGAGTAGCATTTAAAAGATGCGCAAACACCATTTGCGCTACAGACATGGTACTATAGGCAGGAATATTCGTTACCACAATACCACGACGATGAGCGGCATCAATATCAACTACATTATACCCAGTAGCCAATACCCCGATATAGCGAAGCTTAGGCAAAAGGGTCATCTCCTGCTCGCCAATCAACACTTTATTGGTCAAGATTATCTCAGCCTCAGCTGCACGATCAATCACCTCGTTAGGTGCGGTGCGGTCATACACTTCCAAATTGCCCAAAGCGGCGAGCTCACTCCAACTCAAATCTCCAGGATTAGCAGTATAGCCATCCAGTACAACAATCTTTTTCATTTTTCTAAGATAAAAAAGCTCCCTTTTACGGGAGCATTTATTTTGTAGCAGGCAAACCTCCTGAACGCTGGAATGGCAATAAACCATATTCTTTCATAGAGGCCACCATATACTCAACAAGTTGTGCTTGAATATCTTCGTATTCCTGCCAAACCTTTGTACGGGTGAATCCATAAATCTGCACAGGAATGCCTTCGCTTACCATGGGGAGCTGACGAACCATCAAAGTCATATCTGTGTTGACTGCAGGATGATTGGACAAATAGTTATATAAATGAGCACGGAACTGCTGTAAGTTGGTCGTATCGCCCTCAGCAAAAGTAATACTGCGCACATCAATATTCACTTGTCGGCAGAAACGACGTCCATTGCTCTGCTGCATGCCTCGCCAATTCTGAAACGACTCCTCCAATAACTTATAGGGAGGAATTGTGAGTATTGTATTGTCCCAGTTACGTACCTTAACCGTAGTGAGCGAAATCTCAATGACAACACCATCAACATGGCGAGAAGGCATTGTAATCCAATCGCCCTGAACAAGCATATCGTTGAAAGCAAGCTGAATGCCCGCCACAAGACCTTTGATAGAATCCTGGAAGACCAGCATCATAACAGCTGCCATGGCGCCCAAACCTGAAAGTATGATTGCAGGAGACTTATCGAGCAAAGCGCTGACTGAAAGAATGACAGCAATGCCCGAAACAATGATCTGAACAGTCTGTACAACACCCTTCAACGAATGAGCCTTTCCCTCTCTCAAATGAGCATAAGCACGGAAAGCTGCGCCAATGAGGATGCAGAGAAAACGAGTGACACATATAATAATATATACCACCGTGAGACGAGCCAGAACAACTTCAAGTGTGCCCTGGGTAACAAAAGGAAGTGCTCCTGTAAGAATGATAGCAGGAATTATGTTACTGAAGGCACGACAAACTCGTTCGTCGAGCAATATATCATCGACCTTGGTTTCGGTTTTCTCAACAATCTTCTTTACGGCAGGGATGACCAAATACGAAAACAAAGCATCAACCAAGAAAGAAATTGCTACAATGCCAAAAATAATAGCCAAACGCCAATACCATTCGAGCGTACTGGACTCACTGCCGATATTATGTTCGAACCAAGAAATGATATAATCCATCATAGGCTACCCTTTGCCTTTTTGATCTCCATCAAGAACTGCTCGGCACGCTCCAAATCGGCTGGAGTGTCAATACCGACAGTTTCGATATCAACAACACGAACAGTTATGCGCATACCATTCTCTAACCAGCGAAGCTGCTCTAAACTTTCTGCTTTTTCGAGAGGAGTCTGTTCCATTGCAGTGATGCGAGCCAAAGCCTCAGGACGATAAGCATAAAGACCTATGTGCTTATAAAAAGTATGACGTTCAAGCCACTCTTCTTGATCAACACCTCGCAAATAAGGTATTACCGAACGGCTGAAATAAAGTGCCTGGCTTTTAGCGCCGAGAACAACTTTGGGACTATTGGGATTGAGCAGCGCCTCGAGACCATCCTCCTTATGGAAAGGCTTGACAAGTGTAGCAATATCTGTTTGTGCATCCATGAAACAGTCTTTGACAGCCTGAATCTGCTGAGCTGCAATAAAAGGCTCATCACCCTGAACATTGATGACCACATCATATTCGATGCCCAATGCCTCACTCACCTTTCGATAGGCCTCCTGCACACGATCTGTGCCACTTTGATGATTGGCAGATGTCATAACCACACGACCATTGAATGCCTCAACCGCATCATAGATACGAGCATCGTCGGTAGCAACAACAGCCATATCAACAAGAGGCGCAACTTTTTCATAAACGCGCTGAACTACAGGCTTGCCGCCTAGCATTGCCAATGGTTTTCCGGGGAAACGGGTGCTCGCATAGCGAGCGGGTATAATTGCAATAACTTTCATTGATTCTTTTTTATAAGTTTCTGACTTCTTCTACACCTTTTACCTGCTCTATGATGCGCATTGCCTCAGAGAGTTCATAGGCCGAAGGCACTTGAATCTGAATCTTTGTATTGACAATATAATCAACAGTCTTGGTCTCAAGCCAGTCTATGCAAAGATGCAAATCGTCGCTAATAACACGCACTAAGTCAAGCAACAATCCATAACGATCGACACTACTAATAAGAATCTGAGTAGTATAGGTACGATTAGGAAGCACTGGCAGAGAAACATCAACAATAGAATCGCCCTCTTTCGCAGAACGTGAAATAGCGGTTGGACAGTTTCGTTTATGCACGGCTATCGTACCATCGGCCTGTTTGAATCCGGCAATCTCATCGCCAGGCAACGGATGGCATTCCTGACAAAGCACATAAGGGAATTCTTCGGTTAGATTACCGCTCTTTGCCAAAGATACGTTAACAGCACGACGTGCCTTATAAGTGTTGACATGTTTCAGCCAATGAGGTTCTGGCCATGTAAGGTCATCATTGCCTATTTCAATACGATCGCCACGATGCAATTCGGTAAAAATACTACACAATTTGCCATTGATACGAGCGAACTTTGCATGATTGCCCACATTGGTATGAATTTCGTACGCAAAATCAAGCACTGTAGAGCCCTTCGGAAGAACAACACTGTTTCCTTTGGGCGTGAAGACAATGATATCATCGTTATAGAAAGAGCTGATAACACTCTCCATAAAACCACCCTCAGAACCAGAAGTGGCAATATCGCGCAAGATGCCACGGAACTTCTGCACCCAGGCATCAATAGACTCTGTTCGATCCATAACACAACCCAACTGAGAGTTGCGAAGCATGGTCTCTGTGCAGATATGAACCTCAGCCCAACCTCCTCGATGAGTCATAACCTGAAGGTGCATAGCCTGATATCCATTTTCTTTAGGCTGATCAATAAAGTTGATCATGCTATAAGGACGTTCTTTATAAAGATCGGTGAGCAAAGAATAGACATGAAGACACTGATTCTTTTCAGAAGCGTGGCGATTATCACTCTTCACGACAACATTCACCTGATGCACATGCTCCAACTCCTTAAAAGTCTGACCAGAGTCGAGCATCATACGCCAAAGAGCATAGACTGAGCGAGAGCGTGCATAGACATGTGCTTCGACCCCCTCATTGGCCAAAGTTTCCCGTATGGGCGTCAAAAACTCCTCAATGTCCTGTTGATGCAAACGCATATAAGAATTGATTTTCTTTTCGATGCGTTCGTATTCCTGAGGAGAACGGAACTTCATGGAAAGATTCTCAAGTTCCGACTTAATCTCATAAAGACCCAAACGATTGGCAAGAGGTGCATAAAAATAGTCTGTTTCTGACGCAATCTTCATCTGCTTGTCAGTACGCATACTGCCCAAAGTACGCATATTATGCAAACGGTCGCTTAATTTAATGAGCAAGGCACGAATATCGTAATTGATAGAATCAAGCATCTGCTTGAAATTATCAATCTGCTTCGAGACCTTATAATCACCATCTGTCTTCTTCGTCAATACACCTACAAGAAAACCCACATCCTCGCCAAAGGCATTCTTTATATCGTCAAGGGTATAATCAGTGTCTTCGACCACATCATGAAGCAAAGCGGCTTGCACTGCAGGCGTGTTCATTCCCAACTCAACAAGCGCAATACGCGCCACCGAAATGGGATGAGTTATATAAGGAATACCACTCTTACGCATCTGATTTCCATGCGCCTTGGCTGCCAATTCATAGGCAGCATGAATGCGGGGAAGTTCGGACGCAGGCAGGCATTCGGCTGCGCGCTCGAACAACTCGTCGCGCATCTCCTCTACCATACGTGTAGCTTCTGCTGGTGATAGTTTACCTTCCATACGATCGTCAAAATTAATCTATTTTTTCTCTCTTATGTTCATTGCATGGCAATATCGATCTGCTCGACAATGTCTTGCAATTGTTTTCTGATACTCCGAAGTCGAGAAATAACCTCTTGCTGAGCCTCTTCTCGACTTTGGTTGTGGGTTAGTTTTTTTTGAGCGCCAGCCACAGTCATCCCCTCATTATGCAAAAGGCGTTGTATCATCTCTATATTTTCGACATCTTTTTTGTTATAGAGACGCACATCTCCTTTTGTGCGCAAAGGACGAATCTGACGCGGGAACTCTCTCTCCCACTTCCTAATAACCTCGACCGAAACGCCAAGTTGTCTTGCAACCTCTCCGATGGTCAAATAACTTTTCTGGGCAATATCATGTACATTCTTCGTTTTCATACATAGTATGTTTTTTAGTCCATCGACTGTCCGATATTGTCGAGTTTCTCAATCATCGCCTCATATTGCTCTGGTGTAAGGTCAAGATAGTAATAGTTGGCCGGATTCTGTACAACACCTCTCAAATGCACCTCATAGTGCAAATGGGGGCCTGTAGATTTACCGGTATTTCCTACCAAACCAATCTTGTCGCCTCGCTTAACCAGTTTACCAACACCCACAAATTTCTTTGAAAGGTGCGCATAACGGGTCATATAACCATATCCGTGATCAATATCTATGCACAAACCATAACCTTTATTATAGCCTGCGCTTACGACACGACCATCGCCAGTTGCAAATACGTCGGTGCCAACTTCGGCAGAGAAATCCATGCCATCATGATGCTTGCGAAGATGATAGATGGGATCGATACGCCAACCGTAACCCGAGGCCATGTATTTCAAATCCTTATCAGCAACAGGCTGGATGGCTGGGATGTGCCTAAGGCGGTCTTCCTGCGTATTGAAGAGTTCAACCACTTCGTCAAAAGACTTGGTCTGAAGATATAACTGCCGTTCAATGATGTCCATTTTCTGACTAACAGTGATTACGAGGTCTGCATCATTGAGCTGAAGAAGCGAATCATAACGCTGGCTATTGCCCACAAATGCCTTTCGACTAGCACTTCCCAATGGCTCACCTTGCAAGATGACACGGTAGATATTATCATCGCGTTCTCCGATATCATCGAGAACCTCCAATGCCTCATTCAAACGCACATTGAGCTGTGAGTATCTTTGTCTGAGTAATTCATTCTCTTTCTCAAGACGCCACTGAGAAGGCGAACCAACAAAGAAAATGAAGGTGTAAAGCAGAATGGCTCCAATAATAGTTCCCGAAAGCAAATGACGACCGACTGCAAGGATACGCGTTACAACAGAGGGGTCTTTACGCTCGTAGCGACCCTTCTTTTTATTGTACTTAAAATGTATCCAACGTCTATTCATCATGTTACAAATTGAGTTGGTTGGCCTATTACCAGGAATAGAAACATTCCCATAATTAGTGCAAAAATGGGATAAAAAAATAAAATATGCAAAAAAACGACAATTTTTCTTACGAAAAGACCTCACAAATTGTCAATTTGAACGCAATACACCTACATTTTCAGCCTTTCAAACGAGACTTTTGGTCAATTATAACGCTACGCCAAAAAGATGCTTGACCTCCTCCATGACAAAAGTGCTCTCCAAAGAACCCAGCATTGGAAGCTCGCCTAATACATTCAGCACAAACTCCTGGTAATATTTCATATTGGGCGAATGCACCTTGAGTAGATAATCATAGTGACCCGAAATGTTATAGCACTCAGTGACCTCAGGAATGTTGATAATAGCATCACAGAACTCCTGTGCCACCTTCTTATTGATTGGACTAAGCTTGACTGTGCAAAAAACAACAAAACCCTTATTGAGCTTTTCTGCATCGAGCACTGTTATATACCTTTTAATATAGCCTTCTCTTTCAAGTCGCTTAACACGATCAAAAACCGGAGTTGAACTCAAATTCACTCTAACAGCCAACTCTTTAGTTGTAAGACGCGCATCCTGTTGTAGAGCCCTCAAAATAGCCACATCAGTAGCGTCCAAACGGTCAATAGAAGATTTTTCTGCCATAATATCGTTTTTGAATCAAATACACTATTATTTTTCTTATATTTTACGCAAATCTAGCTTTGTTTTCTGCATTTTCAAAATTTTGCAGCAAGTTATTCTAAAAACCCCTATCTTTGCAGCGTCAAACAGGACGAATTGAAATTAAGAATTAACAATTATTACCTGTTTGATCAAACACTAAATAAGTAATTAATAACTATAAAAATATAAGATTATGGCACAGAATTATCACATCGAAACTCTCGCACTCCACGTAGGACAGGAAACCGCAGATCCAACCACCGATTCACGCGCAGTGCCTATTTATCAAACAACTTCGTATGTGTTCCATAACTCTCAGCATGCCGCTGACCGCTTTGGATTGCGTGATGCCGGAAACATCTATGGTCGCCTCACCAATTCAACACAATCAGTTTTCGAGGAGCGCGTTGCCGCACTCGAAGGTGGTGTAGCAGGCTTGGCCGTTGCCTCTGGAGCAGCTGCTGTAACCTATGCTCTTCAGAATGTTTTACAAAACGGTGACCACATCGTTGCAGCCGACAATCTGTACGGTGGTTCATATAACCTCATCACTCACACTCTCAGCACTCAAGGCGTAAGCTATACCATTGTCAATGTCAATGACCTTGCTGCCCTCGAAGCTGCGATCCAGCCAAATACCAAAGTAGTTTATGCCGAAACTTTTGGTAATCCAAACTCTGACGTAACAAACCTTGACGCCATTGCAGAAGTGGCTCATCGTCATAATGTTCTCTTCATTGTCGATAATACCTTCGCTCCTATCGTGATCCGTCCTTTGGAGCACGGTGCCGACATTGTAGTTCATTCTGCAACTAAATTCATTGGTGGTCATGGTTCAAGCTTAGGTGGCGTGATTGTTGATGGTGGCAAATTTGACTTTAAGGCCAATGCTGATAAATATCCAACCATAGCAAAACCAGATCCTTCATACCACGGAGCTGTATTTGCCGACGTTGCTGGTGCTGCAGCTTTCGTTACACGCATTCGCGCCGTCATCTTGCGCGATACAGGCGCTACTATCTCACCTTTCAATGCTTGGATTCTTCTTCAGGGCGTGGAGTCGTTGCCATTGCGCATCGAGCGCCACGTAGAAAATGCCCTCAAAGTTGTTGAATATCTGAGCAAGCACCCTAAAGTTAAGAGCGTATCGCACCCTGCACAGCCTTCGCACCCAAGCCACGCGTTGTACAATGAGTACTTCCCAAAGGGTGCAGGTTCCATCTTCACCTTCGAGGTCAACGGCACTCAGGAGGACACCTGGAAGTTCATCGATTCACTGAAGCTCTTCTCTCTCTTGGCGAATGTTGCCGATGTGAAGTCTCTGGTAATTCATCCATACACCACTACCCACAGTCAGTGCTCTCCTGAAGAACTTGCTCAGCAGCACATCACTCCTACCACCGTGCGCCTCAGCATTGGTGTAGAGCATATCGACGATATTATTGCCGATCTCGACCAGGCGTTTGCACAGATTTAATTTTTTTGTACCTGCTTAAGATTATTTAAGTATATTTCTGTTGCCCAATTGCAGAAAATACTCTATTTTTGCGGCGTCAGTATTAACTAAAAACAACATAGAACTATGGCTATTTACAATACTATCACCGAGTTAATCGGCAAGACCCCACTCGTGCAGCTCAACAAATTTGCAGCCAAGCGCAATGCCAAGGCCAACATTATTGCCAAAGTGGAGTACTTCAACCCTGGAGGTTCAGTCAAGGACCGCATTGCACTCGCCATGATCGAGGATGCAGAGCGCAAGGGTCTCCTACAGCCTGGCGGAACCATTATCGAGCCTACCTCGGGCAATACTGGCGTTGGCCTCTCGTTGGTGGGCGCAGTCAAGGGATACAAAGTGATTCTCACAATGCCCGAAACTATGAGCATCGAACGCCGAAAACTGGCTGCTGCATATGGCACCGAGGTAGTTCTCACCCCAGGTGCACAGGGCATGAAGGGCGCTATTGCCAAAGCCGAAGAGTTGCGAGACAACACTCCTGGTGCAGTCATTCTCCAGCAGTTCGAAAATACGGCCAACCCAACAGTTCATGAGGCTACCACAGGTGAAGAGATTTGGGCAGCAGCTGCTGAGGCAGGCAAAACGGTCGATGTATTTGTAGCAGGAGTAGGCACAGGCGGCACCGTCAGCGGTGTGGCTGCAGCAATCAAAAAGCACAACCCTAATGCCTATGTGGTAGCGGTTGAGCCTGCTACTTCGGCTGTCATCTCGGGCAATGCTCCAGGTGCACATAAGATTCAGGGCATCGGTGCTGGTTTCATTCCTAAGAACCTCAACCGAGAAATTATCGACGAGGTATTGCCAGTAGGCAATGAAGAGGCGCTCGAAACAGGCCGTGCGCTGGCTCGTGAAGAAGGACTGCTGGTAGGCATTTCATCAGGTGCAGCCGCTTATGCAGCATCAGTCATTGCACAACGCCCCGAATTTGCTGGCAAAAACATTGTAGCGCTTTTGCCTGATACTGGTGAACGCTATCTGAGCACTGCTCTTTTTAGCGAAGTTTAACAATGACGCGACGGTAGCTAACGAGCTGAAAAGGACCATTGTCACGAACCTCACAAACTAAGTGAAATTCTCTTCCGGCAGCATCAGCTGGTAATTCTACTTGAATTTGAGAAGATTTCGAATCACTTATCCTGATTTTCCCAACATAGGTTCCTACTTCGGGTTGCTGCCACCAATAATACTCTAAATGATCTCCATCGGGGTCGAAGCTCTTTGCTGCATCAAGCAGGAGTTTCGACCCCGCTTTTGCTTCGATGACCAAAGGAGAAACGCTTTTCGAATTATTAACAACTACCACAGGATTATGATTTCCTTTGCCCTCATCGGCCCAAGCCATGCGAGCAGCAAAGTCATTAAACTCGTCTGGATAAAAACGTTTCTCATAAGCATCTGAGATTTCTTTAACTTGATGTTGCCAATTCGTCCATGAGAGCGAAACACTATCAGGGCTCATTCCCCAAACATGGTATCCACCCCAACCAACCTGCATAGGTTCATCAGGGTCATTAAGGCCATTGGGCATTAGATGAAGAAAACTTGGAGTATCGCCCTCAACGCCCCATTTGAAAGTTGGATAATGCTTTCCCATTGCTCCCTTACCCTGAATTAGGGATGCATACTTATTCCAATTCTGCTTGCCAAGTTCATTTTGATTGAGCCAAGCCGATTCGTCCCAGATAAACTTCAAATCGCCCACAAATGCTTGGCGCATCCACATGTGCGAACTATAATCTCGCTGCATGCGCATAGACCATTGCATATCTTGATCGGTGATAGTATAAATGCGAAATTTTTGCACAAAAGCCTTAAGCTGCTCAGATGAAGCAGTCTGACTATAACGCCAGATAGCTTGTGCAAGCGTGTTCGAACCACCCCAAGAAGTCACCCAAATAGGTCTGGGATCATCCTCTAACGCCAACTGAATAAGACGATTGCTGCCTTCACTGTCATTTCCTTCTCCAATCACACCAATGCCAGCCCGAGAACTACCATAGCACACACACGAGCGCAGATAATCAACGCTGGGCCAATACCCTAACTCTTGGTGGATACGTTTTTCCTCCTCAAATGGCTTGAAATCCTGTTGACCGGAACGTTTCATAAGATTATGCACATCAATAGCATAATCATCCACAACTCGATTCAGAAAATCGGCCCACTCTGCAGGATAAGGATCACAATTCCAGCCGATGGTGGTGCAAATCATTTCAATCTCAAAACGATCTGCATAAGAAAGAAGGCGCACCGCCGACTCATTGTCATCTGGCTCCACATCTGCAGGGCCAATGTCAGTCATTACAACCAAGCGAGGTTTAAGTTCCTCTGCACATGCAACTCCAGCCCAGCATAAAGTGATGCAGGCATTGATAAAAACACTAAAACCTATCAATATGTTTTTCATAATAATTTATTTTAATATTTACCGACTTCTAAGTTCCCAAAATGCAACAGCAGCTGCAGCAGCCACATTGAGAGAATCAACCTGATGTGACATTGGAATACGCACAACATGATCGGCCTCTGCAATGGTATCCTGAGGCAATCCATCTCCCTCTGTTCCCATCACAATGGCTAGCTTTTCAATACTTTTAAGTTTTGGATCATCGAGCGAAACTGATTTATCAGTAAGTGCCATAGCCGCAGTTTCGAATCCGTAATCATGAAGCGAAGTAAGGGAGCCGTCAAGCCAAGTCCAAGGTACAAGGAAAACAGAGCCCATACTGACTCGCACAGCACGACGATTATAAGGGTCACATGAATTGGTTGTAAGTAATACAGCATCAATACCTAAAGCTGCTGCTGAACGGAAAATAGCTCCAATGTTAGTAGTATCAACAACTCCGTCAATAACGACGATGCGTCGAGCATCTGCAAGGATATCCTTAATTTGGGGAGATTGCGGTCTCCGCATGGCGCACAGAACTCCACGAGTGAGAGTGTAGCCGGTCAAACTGGCCAAAATTTCGCGGGTGCCAGTATAAATAGGTAAAGACTGTCCACAACGAACAATGATGCTGGCAGCATCTCCTTCGATGTGTTTTTCTTCGCACAAAAGCGACAGAGGCTCGTAACCTGAATCAAGGGCGACATAAATCACCTTGGGGCTTTCTGCAATGAAGATGGCTTCTTCAGCATGAAGGCGATTGCGAAGCTGCGCTTCTGTGAGGGTTGCATACGGAGCAACACGCTCATCATCTAAAGATTGAATGGAATAGATTGGCATAAACATTATTTTTTTTTGGCTGCAATATATAAATATTTTCCGGAATAAACAACTTTTTATAAAAAAGTGATTACAAAAATTACAATTATTACGCCCAAAACAGAACTAATAAAGATAATGCTAAAGAAAAATTTATAAAAACTAAATTGTCCTTATACAAAATCTGATTGTTTCTGTAATGATTGTAATTTGTAATCTCTTCCCGATTGCATCCCGAAGGCATCCAAAACAATTTTACAAAACACTATACAAGAAAATATTCACAACAATAGACCACAACACAGCAAAGAATGGCTACCGGGAAAAGCCCCCATCCACGCCATGCTGCCAAGGCTCCAAGCAACAAGGCAAGACATCCTACGTAAACATTTGATGTTGCTGTCAGAATGGCAGGGAAAGTCATGACACTGAGAGTTACATATGGAACATAATAGAGAAAGCTACACAAAAAAGGATTGGTGATTCGTTTTCTAATCAAAGTCACCGGTAGAATGCGAATGCAATTGGTGACCAATATCATCAAAAGAATACAGATAATAGTATTCATACTTCTTGCGATTTAATAGGTTTAAGCCAAGCAAAAAATGCAGAAATAAGGATGGTCAGAAGAATGATTCTAATACCCGATCCAAGTTGGCACATATAGGGAAAAACTGCACAAATACCACTGATTACGAAACTAGCAAGCACAGCCCAACCAATCTTCCGATCTTTCTGAGCAGGAGGAATGATAATTGCAAGAAACATACCATAGAGTGCTACACTCAAGGCACTAACTATATTAGCAGGAAGCACATCACCAGCCAAGATGCCGCCAGCAGTTCCTAATGCCCAGAAAAAAGTGGATACCAAAGCCGCACTATAGGTATAACTGGGCACCAATTTGCCGGGATAGGCAATGGAAATGCCAAACACCTCGTCGGTAATACAAAATGCAACCACGATTCTCTTAAACAATGAGGTACTCTCAGCAAACTTCTGAGAAAGTGAAGCACTCATCAGCAAATAACGTAGATTAGCTATCAGGCTGATGCCAATAATTTCTGCATAGGTAGTACCTGCCGCAAGAAGCGAATAAACACCATACTCGCCTGCTGATGCTCGCGTAAAAAAACTGCTAATAAAACCCTCAAACATCGAAAGTTCCGCTTTCTTGGCAATAATACCCAAAGAAAAGGCAACCGCAAAATACCCCATTGCAATAGGAATGCCATCGCGAAAACCTTGACGAACAGGAGATATTTCTAACGTACTCATTGACACAATAAATAAAAAAGGTTGACTTTCAAAATGAAAATCAACCAAAAAAAATGGTCGGGATGACCCGATTCGAACGGGCGACCTCGCGCCCCCCAGACGTGTACTCTAACCAACTGAGCTACATCCCGATCTTTATTACGGCCGCAAAGATACTATGTTTTTATGAGAAAAACAAACTTTTGAACAAGTTTTTTTCAAAAAAATGAAGCATCAACGGTTAGCATCGAAAATAAGAAGTACTACTAAACACCAAACATCTTGCAAACTCGCTGAATACCAGCCACAAGTGAATCAACCTCTTCGAAAGTATTATAAAAAGAGAATGAAGCGCGAACAGTTCCTTCAATACCCAGAACCTGCATAAGAGGTTGGGCGCAATGATGACCAGTACGAACGGCAATACCCATCTTATCGAGCAAAAGCCCCATATCATAGTGATGAATACCTTCAACCAAAAAACTCAATACAGCGCTCTTATCAGAAGCATTACCATAAATCTGCATACCAGGTATGGACTTAAACTTGTCCGTAGCATACTGTAGAAGTTGGGTTTCGTAGGCTGCAATAGAATCTAAACCGATAGAGGTAACATAATCAAGCGCTGACGCTAAACCAACAGTGCCAATGAAATCTGGGGTTCCTGCTTCAAACTTGTATGGTAATTCGTTGAAAGTTGTATTTTCAAACGAAACCGACTGAATCATCTCACCTCCACCCTGGTAAGGTATCATCTGTTCAAGCCATTTGCGTTTACCATAAAGAACACCGACACCAGTTGGGCCATAAATCTTATGACCAGAAAATACGAGGAAATCAACATCCAAAGCTTGAACATCAACCCTAATATGAGGTGTTGACTGGGCGCCATCAATAAGTACAGGGACATTTCTGCTATGAGCGTAAGCTACTATTTCTTCAACAGGATTGATTGTACCCAAAACATTAGATACATGCGTAATACTTACAAGCTTGGTTCGTTCAGTAAACAAAGATTTGAAATGTTCAAAATCTAACTCTTGGTTTTCTGTAATTCTAGCATGCTTAATGACAATACCTTTGCGCCTTTGAACCAACTGCCAGCTTACAATATTGGAATGATGTTCCATATCCGACACAATCACCTCATCTCCTTCACGTAAAAAAGTCTCAGAAAAAGAATAAGCAACAAGGTTGATTGATTCGGTGGTTCCTCTCGTAAAAATGATTTCGTCAGAAGAAGAAGCATTGATGAATTTCTGCACAGTTCGACGCGAAGCCTCATGCAAATCAGTAGCATCTTGACTCAAAAAATGCACACCACGATGCACATTTGCATTGTGATGCAAATAACAATCATTAAGTTTATCAAGCACGCACTTAGGTTTTTGTGTAGTAGCTCCATTGTCGAGATAAACCAAAGGCTTACCATAAACTTGACTATCGAGAATAGGAAAGTCTTTACGGATGGTAGAAATATCGAACATGATAAATTCAAAATATGCTTATGCAATGATTAAAGAAAGCCCATACCAAAAGAGGTACGGGCTTAAATATGATTATGCAGTTATTTACTCTGCAGCAGGTGCCTCAGCAGCCTCTACAGGAGCTTCAACTGCAGCCTCTGACTTCTTAGAGCGTGAGCGACGAGTCTTTGACTTCTTCTCACCATTCTCCTTGAGGAGGTTCTCATTGTAGTCAACGAACTCGATCATTGCCATTGCAGCATTGTCACCGAGACGGTTGCCCAACTTGAGAATGCGAAGGTAACCACCAGGACGATTAGCAATCTTGGTAGCAATCTCACCAAACAACATCTTGATAGCTTCCTTATCCTGAAGCTTTGCAAATACAAGACGACGGCTGTTGGTAGAGTCCTCCTTTGCACGGTTGATAATTGGCTCTGCATATACGCGGAGAGCCTTAGCCTTGGCTACAGTAGTAGTGATGCGCTTAGCCTTAATCAACGATACAGTCATATTCGAGAGGAGAGCCTCACGATGAGACTTGGTACGTCCAAGGTGATTGAATTTCTTATTATGTCTCATTGTTGTAATTAATCTTGATTCAGTTTATACTTAGCTATATCCATGCCGAACGAAAGATTGAGGCTGGTGAGAAGCTCTTCAAGCTCAGTAAGTGACTTCTTACCGAAGTTTCGGAACTTAAGCAAATCAGACTTATTAAACTCAACCAACTGACCAAGAGTCTCAACCTCTGCGCTCTTCAAGCAATTAAGCGCGCGTACCGAGAGATCCATATCAGTGAGCTTAGTCTTGAGAAGCTGACGCATATGAAGAAGTTCTTCATCAAATTCCTCATTGTTTTCGCTTTCAGTAGACTCAAAGGAAATCTTTTCATCAGAGAAGAGCATGAAGTGGTAAATAAGGATTTTAGCCGCTTCACGAAGAGCATCCTTAGGATGAATTGAGCCATCGGTTGTAACCTCAAGCACCAATTTCTCATAGTCAGTTTTCTGCTCAACACGGAAATTCTCTACAACGTACTTAACATTACGAATAGGGGTATAGATAGAATCGATAGGAATGACAGAAATTTCATCATTAGGATTACGATTCTCTTCTGCAGGCACATAACCACGACCCTTATTAATAGTAAGTGTAATGTCAAAGTTTGCGCTTGAGTCCATGTGGCAGATAACAAGGTCAGGATTCAGGACATCAAATGCAGACATGCCATTTGACAGGTCACCTGCCTTAAGCACTTCTGAATTCTTAACTGAAATAGTGACTGTTTCGCTCTCTGTACTTTCGACGATCTGCTTCAAACGAACCTGTTTGAGGTTAAGGATGATATTTGACACATCCTCCATCACACCTGGAATGGTGGCGAACTCATGCTCTACACCAGAAATTTTAACACTGGTAAAAGCAAAGCCCTCGAGTGAAGAAATCAAAATACGGCGTAAAGCATTACCGACAGTAATGCCGTAGCCTGGCTCCAGAGGTCGGAATTCAAACTTACCAGAGAACTGGTCTGCTTCCAACATGATAACCTTTTCGGGTCTTTGAAATGCTAATATCGCCATGGAACTAACTATTATTTAGAGTACAATTCGACAATGAGCTGCTCCTGAATATTCTCAGGAATGTCTGCACGGTCTGGAGTGTGAAGATACTTGCCACTGAGTGAGTTCTGATCCCACTCAATCCAAGGATACTTGCTGTGCTGGAAACCAGCGAGAGAGTTCTCAATAACCTCGAGAGATTTGCTGCGCTCACGAACGCCAACAATCTGACCAGGCTTAACAGAATAAGATGCGATGTTTACAACCTTGCCATCAACAACAATGTGCTTGTGAAGTACGAGCTGACGAGCAGCTGCACGTGAAGGAGCAATACCAAGACGGTAAACAATGTTGTCGAGACGAGACTCGAGAAGCTGAAGAAGTACCTCACCAGTAATACCCTTGGTGCGCTCTGCCTTCTCAAAGAGACGACGGAACTGGCTCTCAAGGACACCATAAGTGTACTTAGCCTTCTGCTTCTCACGAAGCTGAGTACCATACTCAGAAGTTTTCTTACGACGATTGAGACCATGCTGACCAGGAGCGTAGTTCTTCTTAGCGAGAACCTTATCTGGTCCGTAGATAGCCTCACCGAGTTTGCGGGCAATACGAGTTTTAGGTCCAGTATATCTTGCCATAGTTTTTTACAATTTAATACATTAAATTAATTAAAAACCGACTTCATTCACACATTAAACACGACGACGCTTTGGAGGGCGACAACCGTTGTGTGGAAGTGGTGTTACGTCGATGATTTCAGTTACCTCGATACCAGCACCGTGGATGGTACGGATAGCTGACTCACGGCCATTACCTGGACCCTTAACATAAGCCTTCACTTTACGAAGACCGAGATCGTAGGCGATCTTAGCGCAATCCTGAGCTGCCATCTGAGCAGCATAAGGAGTATTCTTCTTCGAACCTCTGAAGCCCATCTTACCAGCAGATGACCACGAAATCACCTGACCCTCGCTGTTGGTGAGGGAAACAATAACGTTATTGAAAGATGAATGAACATGGAGCTGACCATTAGCATCTACCTTTACGTTACGCTTTTTAGCTGCAACTGTTTTCTTTGCCATAGTTAATCTTTTAATTTAAAAATTACTTGGTAGCCTTCTTCTTGTTAGCAACGGTCTTCTTCTTACCCTTACGAGTACGAGCATTATTCTTAGTGCTCTGACCACGGCATGGCAAGCCAAGGCGGTGACGGATACCACGGTAGCAACCGATATCCATGAGACGCTTAATGTTCAACTGAACTTCAGAACGAAGATCGCCCTCTACCTTGTAGTTGGCACCGATATACTCACGAATAGCGGCGGCCTGTTCATCAGTCCAATCTTTTACCTTGATGTCTTTATCGACACCAGCATTCGTTAAAATGGTATTTGCAGCACTGCGGCCGATACCAAAAATGTAAGTTAACGCGATTTCTCCACGCTTGTTCTGCGGAAGATCTACGCCTACAATTCTAACTGCCATATTTGTATTAAAAAAGTGTTTTTTGCGAAAAAATTGCTTGCAAAGATAAGAAAATTAACCCTGACGAAGCTTAAACTTTGGGTTTTTCTTATTAATTACATACAAAACGCCGTGGCGACGGACGATTTTGCAATCTGGAGTGCGCTTTTTCAGCGAAGCTTTTACTTTCATATCGTTGTAAGATTATTATTTGTAGCGGAATGCTATTCTGCCCTTTGAAAGATCATATGGAGACATCTCAACTCGAACTTTATCACCTGGAAGAATCTTGATATAATGCATTCTCATCTTTCCAGAGATATGAGCAGTGATCTCATGACCATTCTCGAGTTCTACACGGAACATTGCATTAGATAAAGCCTCAACAATGGTTCCATCAATTTCGATTGCAGCCTGTTTTGCCATGAAATATTGAATTATTGATTAGATAAATCTGTCACCAAGAGAATCCTTAATATAATCAAAAGTAGATAATATTTCAGTTCTATCCTCTCTGATTGCAATGCAATGTTCATAATGAGCTGACCATTTATGATCACGTGTTCTCACAGTCCATTCATTACGATCGATAACTACATTTTTTGAACCCATATTTACCATCGGTTCAATACAAATGCACATTCCAGGACGAAGCAAAGGTCCAACTCCACGTTTTCCATAGTTAGGAACATCTGGATCTTCATGAAGTTTTTTACCAATACCATGACCTGTCAACTCGCGAACTATAGAATAGCCTCGACGTTCACAATAGTCCTGAACAGCGAAACCAATATGACCTGTTCGATTTCCAGATTTTGCTTGTTCAATTCCTACATAGAGTGATTCTTTAGTAGTTTTTAGCAACTGAACAAC
>JAUNCV010000003.1:20347-33752 GCA_030526445.1 Bacteroidales bacterium
ACCATTAAGGACAGCACCACAGTCACATCCAACGATGTCTCCATCTTTCAGAACGTAATCTGAAGGAAAACCATGAACGACCTCGTCGTTTACTTCAATACAAAGGGTACCAGGGAAACCTCCGTATCCTTTGAATCCTGGAATACCTCCGTTATCGCGAATATATTGCTCGGCAATCTCATCAAGACGTTTAGTAGTAATTCCTGGCTGGACCCACTTGGCTACCTCGCCTAATGTTTGTCCAACCAGAATATTAGCTTTACGCATCAATTCGATTTCCTCGTCAGTTTTCAGAAATATCATTGATCAATATTAATATGCAGCAACAGATCCTGTTCTACCCTTTATCTTTCCTGACTTCATCAAGCCATCATAGTGATGCATCATAAGGTGCGACTCAACCTGCTGAAGAGTATCAAGAACAACACCTACAAGAATCAGAAGAGAAGTACCACCAAAGAACTGTGCAAAACTTGTACTAACGCCAATTTGACGAGCAACAAAAGGAAGAATTGCAACCAATGCCAAGAAAAGTGAACCAGGCAAAGTGATACGAGTCATAATGGTATCAAGATAATCAGCCGTAGCCTTACCTGGTTTAACACCAGGAATGAAACCATTCTGAGACTTGAATGCCTCGGCCATCTGAACAGGGTTCATTGTGATTGCAGTATAGAAATACGTAAACACAACAATCAAGACAGCACAAGTAGCATTATAAGCAAAACTATTTGGATCTGTGAATGAACTCCAAAAGCCAGTCTTTGAAGTAGAATAACCAGCTGCCATCATTGGAACAAACATAATTGCCTGAGCAAAAATGATTGGCATAACACCAGCTGCGTTTACCTTCAAAGGAATATACTGACGGACACCACCATATTGACGGTTACCACGAATCTGTTTTGCATACTGTACAGGTACCTTACGAGTACCCTGAACAAGAAGAATACAGATACCGATGACAAGGATAAGGAAGAAAATTTCCAAAAGGAACATAACCAAACCACCTGCACCGTTATTGCGATCAGCAAACTCAATAGAAAGAGCTTGTGGAAGGCGAGCAATAATACCAATCATAATGAGGAAAGAAATACCGTTACCGATACCTTTCTCAGTAATACGTTCACCTAACCAAAGCACAAACATCGAACCTGCAGTCAGGATGATGATGCTTGAAATGATAAAGCCAAGACTGTAGTCAACAATAGGATTGACACCACCAGTATTAGCAAAAAGAGAATTCTGACTAATAATGTAGGCCAAACTCTGAAGTATCAAAATTACAACAGTAAGATATCTTGTAATCTGATTAATCTGATTGTGACCGCTTTCACCGTCACGAGACATCTTCTGGAATTTTGGTACGACCATTGTCAAAAGCTGAACAACAATCGAAGCTGAAATATAGGGCATAATACCCAATGCGAAGATTGAGGCATTCGAGAAGGCACCACCTGAGAACATATCAAGGAGAGCCAACAAACCCTCGTCCTGGTGGTTTGCAGAAACGCTGGCAAGAAGATTTGCATCAATACCAGGCAAAATGATAAACGAACCAAGACGATAGATTGCGCAAAGACCGATAGTCCAAAGAATACGGTTACGCAAATCTTCAATCTTCAAAATGTTTTTGAATGTCTCAACAATTCTCATGGGAATTATGCGTTTTCAGGAGCAGCAGCACCAATCTTTACCACTGAACCACCAGCAGCAACGATAGCCTCTTCAGCCTTCTTAGAGAAAGCGTGAGCACTAACAGTAACAGCTGCAGTAATAGCGCCATTAGCAAGAACCTTAACGAGCTGATTCTTTGAAACGAGACCAGCACCCTGAAGTTCAGCAAGACCAATGTTGCTCAGTGACTTTGCAGAAGCAAGAGCCTCGATGGTTGAAAGATTGATTGCCTTATACTCAATGTGGTTAATGTTCTTAAAACCGTACTTAGGCATACGACGCTGGATAGGCATCTGACCACCCTCGAAACCGATCTTCTTCTTGTAACCAGAACGCTGCTTGGCACCCTTATTACCACGGGTAGAAGTACCACCCAGGCCTGAACCGGCACCACGACCAACACGCTTACGAGTCTTAACAGAACCCTCGGCTGGCTTCAAATTATTCAAGTTCATATAAACTTAATGTATTATATATTATTACTAAGGAAGATCCGACTTGGTTTCCCTAACGCCGGATCATCCTTCTGGTTATATTAGTCAACAAGAGCAACAAGGTGGCTTACCTTACGGATCTGACCACGAGTACACTCATTATCTGGAAGTTCACGAACGAGACCCATGCGAGTCAATCCAAGTGCATCAAGGGTGAGCTTCTCTGTCTTAGGGCAGTTGATACGACTGCGTACCTGCTTTACTTTGATAGTAGCCATAATTATTAATTAACCTTTGAATACAACATTGAGTGAAACACCACGGTTCTCAGCAACCTCCTTAGCAGAACGGAGTTCAGCAAGAGCTGCAATAGTAGCCTTAACGAGGTTGTGAGGGTTTGAAGAACCCTTTGACTTAGCAAGAACGTCCTTGATACCAATGCTCTCAAGAACAGGACGCATAGCGCCACCAGCCTTAAGACCAGTACCCTCAGAAGCAGGAATAAGGAGAACCTCTGAACCGCCAAACTTAGCAGTCTGCTCGTGAGGAATAGTACCATTGATTACAGGAACCTTAATCAAATTCTTCTTTGCAGCCTCAACACCCTTTGCAATGGCAGCCTGAACTTCACCTGCCTTACCAAGACCGAGACCGATGATACCATTACCATCACCTACTACAACGATAGCAGCGAAAGTAAAGGTACGACCACCCTTGGTGACCTTAGTAACACGGTTGATAGCAACGAGACGATCCTTAAGCTCGTCAACATTGACATTCTTTACTTTATTATTCATAACAGCCATTCAATTTAAAATTTGAGACCACCATTACGTGCACCCTCTGCGAGAGCCTTAACACGACCATGGAAAAGATAACCATTACGATCGAATACAGCCTCAGAGATACCTGCCTCAAGACACTTCTTAGCAATAGCCTCGCCTACCTTGGTAGCGATTTCAGTCTTAGTACCTTCAGTGATACCCTTTGATGAAGCAGCTACGATAGTCTTACCCTCAAGATCGTTAATAGCCTGAACATAGATAGCCTTGTTGCTGCGGAAGACAGACAAACGTGGACGGCTAGCAGTACCATTAACATGCTTGCGAATGCGGTGCTTAATCTTAATTCTTCTTTCTTTCTTAGTAATCATAATCGTCTAATTTTTAAAAGTTAATTACTTAGCACCGGCTGACTTGCCAGACTTACGACGAATCTGCTCACCAACGAAGAGAACACCCTTACCCTTGTATGGCTCAGGCTTGCGGAAAGAACGAATCTTGTTGCAAATGAGACCAAGAAGAGCCTTGTCGCAAGACTCGAGGGTAATAAGAGGATTAGCATTACGCTCTGACTTGGTAGTCAGTTTAACCTCCTTAGGAAGTGCAATATAAATAGCGTGAGAATAACCGAGTGAAAGTTCAAGGACATTGCCGTTGTTGCTTGCACGGTAACCTACACCTACGAGCTCAAGCTCCTTCTTATAGCCCTCGCCACAACCTACAACCATGTTGTTGATGAGTGAACGATAGAGACCATGGAGAGCGCGAGTCTGCTTCTCGTCGTTTGGACGAGTTACGGTAAGCTGACCGTCTTCAATATTAACCTCAATGCCACCGGTAAGCTGCTGGCTCATTTCGCCATTCTTACCCTTAACAGTTACTACATTATCCTTAACGGTGATAGTTACACCAGAAGGAATAGCGATAGGCAATTTACCAATTCTTGACATATCTTATACCTCCTATATTAATAGATGTAACACAAAACCTCACCACCTACCTTCTGTACAGAAGCCTCCTTGTCGGTCATAACACCGCGAGAAGTAGAAAGGATAGCGATACCGAGACCATTGAGGACGCGTGGCATATCCTTATAGCCAACGTACTTACGAAGACCTGGGGTTGATACACGAGTAAGACTCTTGATAGCATTCACTTTGTTAACAGGATCATACTTAAGAGCAATCTTAATAGAACCCTGTGGGCCCTCCTCAATGAACTTGTAGTTCATGATGTAACCCTTCTCGAAGAGGATCTTAGTGATCTCCTTCTTCAAATTTGACGCAGGAACTTCAACAACGCGGTGATTAGCCTTGATTGCGTTGCGAAGACGGGTCAAATAATCTGCAATTGGATCAGTCATTTGTTTGTTTGTTAAATTAATCCGGAGTTCCCGGACAATATTTAATAAATGAAAAAATATGATTTATCGGCAGGAGACCAGCTCCTGCCGGTATTTCACATAGATAGAGTAGCTAAAATGAATTTACCAGCTTGCCTTGCGAACGCCTGGAATCAAACCTGCAGAAGCCATCTCACGGAACTGAATACGTGAGATACCGAACTGACGGATATAACCCTTTGGACGACCAGTAATCTTACAACGATTGTGAAGACGAACTGGAGATGCGTTCTTTGGAAGAGCCTGAAGAGCCTGAGCTGCCTCGAAGTCACCAGCGTTAGCCGCCTTCTTAAGCTCAGCACGCTTAGCAGCGTACTTTGCAACGAGAGCCTGACGCTTTACCTCGCGGGCTACCATTGAAATCTTTGCCATACTCGTTATTACTTTTTAGCGTTCTTGAATGGAAGACCGAACTCCTTCAGGAGAGCATAACCCTCCTCATCAGTCTTGGCAGTAGTCACAAAAGTGATGTTCATACCAAGGATGCGCTGGATAGAGTCGATATTGATCTCAGGGAAGATGATCTGCTCGGTGATACCGAGGGTATAATTACCACGACCATCGAACTTAGACTCGATACCACCGAAGTCGCGGATACGAGGAAGAGCCACGCGGATCAAACGCTCGAGGAACTCATACATCATCTGGTGACGAAGAGTAACGCGAACACCGATAGGCATCTGCTTACGAACCTTGAACTGTGCGATATCCTTCTTAGAAACAGTAGCAACAGCCTTCTGACCAGTAATAGCAGTAAGCTCGTTGATAGCAGTTTCGATAATCTTCTTGTCAGCAACTGCAATGCCAAGGCCTTCGTTGATGACAATCTTCTCGAGAACAGGAACCTGCATAACAGTGGTATAACCGAACTGCTTAGTAAGTGCAGGAACGATGGTCTCTTTGTAATATTGCTTAAGTGATGCAGTATTTGCCATTGTTGTTAGACCTTTATTTATTTAACAGTTACCTTACGAGCCTTACCGTTTGAACGAACAACGTTACCGTTCTCGTCAACCTTGTTAAGCTTAGAAACATTGATTGCAGCCTCCTGCTCAATGATACCACCTTGTGGATTCTTAGCAGATGGCTTGGTGCTCTTCTTAACGATGTTTACACCCTCTACGATAGCAGTCTTCTTCTCAACGTTAACAGAGAGGACCTTACCGGTCTTACCCTTGTCTTCGCCAGAATTTACATAAACGGTATCGCCCTTCTTTACATTCAAAGTATTCATATCGTTATATATAAATTAGAGCACTTCTGGTGCGAGTGAAACAATCTTCATGTTAGCAGCACGGAGCTCACGGGCAACTGGGCCAAAAATACGCGAACCACGCATGTCACCAGCATTGTTAAGCAACACACATGCATTGTCGTCGAAGCGGATATATGAACCATCTGGACGGCGAACCTCCTTCTTGGTACGAACGATAATTGCCTTTGAGACAGTACCCTTCTTCATATCGCTTGATGGAATAACACTCTTAACAGTCACTACGATAATATCACCTACAGATGCATATCGGCGACCAGTACCGCCCAGTACACGAATGCAAAGGCATTCCTTACCACCTGAGTTATCGGCAATTTTAAGTCTAGATTCAGTCTGTATCATAATATTACTTAGCCTTTTCGAGGATTTCTACTAAACGCCAACGCTTCAATTTGCTCAGCGGACGAGTCTCCATAAGGAGGACGCGGTCACCTACATGTGCCTCATTCTTTTCGTCATGAGCGTGGTATTTCTTTGTCTTATTGACAAACTTACCATAGATCGGATGTTTCTCCTTGTACTTCACAGTAACGGTGATGGTCTTTTCCATCTTATCGCTGGAGACGATTCCGATTCTTGTTTTTCTGAGATTTCTTGTTTCCATGAAAAAATCTATTGTAAATGTGGGGGAATTGATTAGAGAGCAGCAGCCTCAGCCTCACGAGCATTGAGCTCGGTGAGAAGACGTGCAATGTTGCGACGGGTTGCGCGGATCAACATAGGGTTGTCGAGTGGACTAACGCTATGGTTGAAGCTCAACGAATCCAAAGTTGCCTTCTCTTCAGCAATACGACCCTTCAACTCTTCAACTGTAAGATTCTTGATTTCTTTAGCTTTCATATTGTTTGGTCTTTTTACTTATTAGAGGACAATGAGTTCTGGATCATAATCGCGACGAACTACAAACTTGGTCTGTACTGGGAGCTTCTGAGCACCGAGGCGAAGAGCCTCCTTAGCGATCTCATAAGAAACACCCTCAATCTCGAAGAGGATACGACCTGGGTTGCAGTCTGCTACCCAACCATCCGGATCACCCTTACCTTTACCCATTCGGACATCGGCAGGCTTACGAGTGTAAGGCTTGTCAGGGAAGACACGGCACCAAAGCTGGCCTTCACGCTGCATGTAACGGGTGATAGCGATACGAGCGGCTTCAAGCTGACGCGAATTGATCCACTTATTGTCAAGCGTCTTGATTCCGAATGAACCGAAGGCAAGCTGGTTACCACGCTGGGCATTACCCTTGAGGTTGTTACGCTGCTGTCTGCGGAACTTTGTTCTTTTCGGCTGTAACATTTTTTTAAAGCTTCTAAATCGTTAATAATTATTTTTTGTTGCGGAAACCGCCACGGCGCTGACCACGATTCTCGCGTGAGCCGCGTTCGCCATTCTCCTGACGACCAGTTTCCTTCTGACGAGTGAAGTTAGGAGCAAGATCCTTCTTACCATAAACCTCACCACGGCAGATCCATACCTTAATACCGATCAAACCAACCTTGGTAAGAGCCTCTGAAAGAGCGTAATCAATATCTGCACGGAAAGTGTGCAATGGAGTACGACCCTCCTTGTAAAGCTCCTTACGAGACATTTCAGCACCGTTAAGACGACCGCTGAACTGAATCTTGATACCTTCAGCACCAGCACGCATTGCAGACTGAATAGCCATCTTGCAAGCACGACGATAAGCAACCTTACCCTCAAGCTGACGAGCGATGTTCTCAGCTACGATGTGAGCATCGAGCTCAGGCTTCTTAACCTCATAGATGTTAATCTGAACATCCTTGTCGGTGATTGACTTAAGCTCTTCCTTGAGCTTATCAACTTCAGAACCTGCCTTACCGATGATGATACCTGGGCGAGCAGTGCAGATTGTGATAGTCACAAGCTTCAAAGTACGCTCGATAACGATACGGCTGAGCATTGCCTTAGAGAGACGTGCGTTAAGATACTTACGGATCTTAGCGTCCTCTACGATGATATCACCACAATTCTTGTTGGCAAACCAGTTTGAATCCCAACCACGGATGATACCCAAACGGTTACTAATTGGAGAAATTTTCTGTCCCATTGTGGAGATTATTTAGATTCTTTGTTAATAGTATCAACAGTCAAAGTCACATGATTGCTGCGCTTGCGAACGCGGTAAGCACGACCCTGAGGAGCAGGACGAAGACGCTTAATAGTAGCACCCTCATCAACTACGATAGCGCTAATCTTAAGGTCGCCAGCTTCTGCCTTACGACCATTCTTAGCCTCCCAGTTAGCAATTGCAGACTTCAAAAGAAGCTCAACACGAGCTGCTGCCTCCTTGTTTGAGAAGTGGAGAACACCCAAAGCCTTGAAGCACTCCATGCCACGTACCATATCTGCTACGAGACGCATCTTGCGTGGAGAAGTTGGGATGTTGTTATACTTAGCAAAAGAGGTCATCTTGCGCTCTGCCTTGCGGACCTCGAGCGACTTCAATTTTCCATTAGGCATAATGTTAAATCTTTATTTTAAAATTAGACCCCTTATTACTTACGATTACCAGAGTGACCACGGAAAGTACGAGTCATAGAGAACTCGCCAAGTTTGTGACCAACCATGTTCTCAGTTACATATACTGGAACGAACTTATTACCGTTGTGAACAGCGATAGTGTGACCTACAAAATCAGGAGAGATCATAGAAGCACGAGACCAAGTCTTAACAACTGCCTTCTTGCCAGATTCGTTCATAGCAAGAATCTTCTTCTCGAGCTTAACGCTAATAAACGGGCCTTTTTTTAAGGAACGACTCATATTATTATATTAATAATGTATTACTTACTTCTTATTAGCTCTCTCGATGATATACTTGTTAGACTGCTTCTTTGGTGCACGTGTCTTCAAGCCCTTAGCGTAGAGACCCTTACGTGAACGTGGGTGACCACCAGACTGACGACCTTCACCACCACCCATTGGGTGATCAACTGGGTTCATAACAACACCACGGTTGTGTGGACGACGACCCAACCAACGAGAGCGACCAGCCTTACCACTCTTCTCGAGTGCGTGGTCTGCATTACCTACAGAACCGATAGTAGCCTTGCAAGTAGCAAGAATCTTACGGGTTTCACCTGAAGGCAACTTGATGATTGCATAATCACCTTCCTTTGAAGTAAGCTGAGCAAAGTTACCAGCAGAACGAACAAGAGCAGCACCCTGACCTGGACGGAGCTCGATGTTGTGAATAACAGTACCTACTGGGATATCCTTAAGAGGAAGGCTATTACCGACCTCTGGAAGAGCCTCGCTTCCTGAAACTACCTTGGTACCAACGGTCAAGCCGTTTGGAGCAAGGATATAGCGCTTCTCGCCATCTACATAATAAAGAAGAGCGATGTTAGCAGAACGGTTTGGATCGTACTCGATAGACTTAACTACTGCTGGTACGCCGTCCTTGTTGCGCTTGAAATCAATGATACGATAAGACTGCTTGTGACCACCACCAATATAGCGCATGGTCATACGACCCTGGTTATTACGACCACCAGTCTTGGTCTTACCTACAGTGAGAGACTTCTCAGGTGCTTTAGCGGTAATCTCGTCGAATGCGCTAATAGCCTTGCCTCTCTGGCCCGGAGTTGTGGGCTTAAATTTACGAATTGCCATTTGAAAAAATTAGCATTTTCAGCCGTCTTGGAATACAATTTCTGAATTTCCGAGTTACTATCGGACGAATCCTTTAGGCTTTCGAAAGACTTTGCTGCGTCCTAGAGGACGGCTGAATAATTAATAATTAGTTGATGTTGCTGTAAATATCAATCTGGTCACCATCCTTGAGGGTAACATATGCCTTCTTGAAAGAAGCAGTCTTACCCACTTGGAGGCCCTTCTTGGTATAACGGGTTTTGATCTTACCAGCATAGTTGATAGTGTTAACAGCGATAACAGTAACGCCGAACTTATCTTCTACTGCCTTCTTGATCTGAATCTTGTTAGCATTTGGATCAACATAGAAGCCGTAAACGCAATTTACAGGAGCGCTGCCGTCCTTCTTGCTGCGTGGCTGAGATGACTTCTCGGTGAGATTGGTCATTTCCTCAGTAACGATAGGTTTGATAATAATTGCCATTGTTGTTTACTTAGCTTTTAGAGGTTGTTTACAGTTGCTACTGCACTCTCAGTAAGAATGAGGGTCTTGCAGTTCAAAACAGCATAAGTGTTAAGGTCTGCAGCCTGCATTACATTGACTGATTTCAAATTGCGAGCGGACAAAAGTACGTTTTTATTCTGAGAATTCAAAACAACAAGCGACTTTTTCTCACCACCCTGCAGGTTTTTAACTACGTTAACCATTGTTTTGGTAGATGGAGCTTCCATATTAAAGTCCTCAACCACAATGATTGCCTGCTCAGCTGCCTTAGCTGAAAGAGCGCTCTTACGAGCGAGAGCCTTCACCTTCTTGTTGAGCTTGAAGCTATAGTCACGTGGCACTGGACCGAAGATACGACCACCACCTACGAGCACTGGTGAGTTGATATCACCACGACGAGCACCGCCGCCGCCCTTCTGACGACCGAGCTTACGAGTAGAACCTGAGATCTCGCTACGCTGCTTAGACTTGTGGGTACCCTGACGCTGATCTGCGAGGTACTGCTTAACAGCGAGGTATACAACATGCTGATTTGGCTCGATACCGAAAACCTCATCATTAAGGACTACCTTACGACCGGTGTCCTGACCTTCCTTGTTAAATACGCTCAGTTCCATTACTTCTCAATTGTTAAAAGTGAACCCTTTGCACCAGGAACAGAACCCTTCACGAGGAGGAGGTTGTGCTCTGGAATAACCTTCAAAATCTGGAGGTTCTGCACAGTTACCTGTACGTTACCCATCTGGCCGCCCATGCGGAGGCCCTTGAATACACGAGCAGGGTAAGAACATGCACCGATTGAACCTGGCTTACGCAGACGGTCATCCTGACCGTGGGTGCTCTGACCTACACCACCGAAACCATGGCGCTTAACAACGCCCTGGAAACCGTGACCCTTAGAGGTACCTACAACGTCAACAAAGTCAACGTCAGAGAACAAATCAACGGTAATAACATCACCGAGCTTGTACTCCTTGTCATAACCCTTAAACTCAGCAAGGTGCTTCATAGGAGCAACACCTGCCTTCTTGAGGTGACCCATAACCGGCTTGCTAACATGCTTCTCGGTTGTCTCTTCGAAGCCTACCTGAACAGCTTCGTAACCATCCTTCTCGATGGTCTTGATCTGAGTCACAACACAAGGACCTACTTCAATAACAGTGCATGGCACATTCTTGCCATCAGCACTGAAGACGGAAGTCATTCCGACTTTTTTGCCCAATAATCCTGGCATAATTTCAGTTACTTGTTTGCGCTTGGCGGGAATTGACTACATCTCGGCAGCCAACACCACAAGCAGTTAAAAATATAAATAGTAAAAACAGCTTGCTCACAAAGGCTCACACCCAGTGAGCAAGCTTTGTTATTCTGTTTGTTTTGTATCGTGCTAACAGATTACACTTTGATCTCTACATCAACGCCTGAAGGAAGCTCGAGCTTCATGAGAGCGTCAACGGTCTTAGGAGTAGCAGCGAGGATGTCGATGAGACGCTTGTAAGCGTTCAACTCGAACTGCTCACGGCTCTTCTTGTTAACGAAGGTAGAGCGGTTTACAGTGTAAATGCGCTTAAAGGTAGGCAATGGAATAGGACCGCTTACCTTAGCACCTGTAGCCTTTACAGTCTTAACGATCTTCTCAGCAGACTTGTCTACGAGAGTGTGGTCGAAAGACTTCAACTTAATACGAATAGTCTGATCCATATTTTGTTTTGAAAATTTCGTTGTTAATAGAATGATCTTTCGACCTGATTACTTGATGAGATCTACGCGGCCACCGCACTCCTCGAGAACCTTCTTGGCATTGCCACGATCAACCTCAGCGTAGTGGTGGAACTCCATAGTAGAGCTTGCACGACCAGAGGTGATGGTACGAAGGTCGGTAACATAACCGAACATCTCAGAAAGTGGAACCATAGCCTTAACGATACGAGCGCCTGAGCGAGCGGTATCCATACCCTCAACCTGACCACGACGCTTGTTAAGGTCCGAGATAACATCACCCATTGACTCCTCTGGAGTAACAACCTCAACCTTCATGATAGGCTCGAGGAGACATGGCTGGGCGTTAGCACAAACTGCCTTGAATGCGAAGTTTGCAGCGAGCTCAAACGAAAGCTGATCTGAATCGACTGGGTGGAACGAACCATCCTCGAGAGTAACCTTGAGTGAGTCAAGAGGATAACCAGCAAGAACACCAGTCTTCATAGCTGCCTTGAAGCCCTTCTCGATAGATGGAATGTACTCTGAAGGTACGTTACCACCCTTAACGATGCTCTCAAACTGAAGACCAACTACACCCTCGTCAGCAGGACCAACGGTAACGATAATGTCGGCGAACTTACCACGACCACCAGACTGCTTCTTGTAAACCTCACGGTGACGAGAAACAACGCCCTTGATAGCCTCCTTGTAGGTAACCTGTGGACGACCCTGATTACATTCTACCTTGAACTCGCGCTTCAAGCGGTCGATAATGATATCGAGGTGAAGCTCACCCATACCAGAGATAACGGTCTGACCGGTCTCCTCGTTGGTCTTAACGGTGAAGGTAGGATCCTCCTCAGCGAGCTTAGCAAGACCGATACCGAGCTTGTCAAGATCCTTCTGAGACTTAGGCTCTACAGCGATACCAATCACTGGATCTGGGAACTCCATTGACTCGAGAACAATTGGGTTCTCCTCGTCACAGAGAGTATCACCGGTGCGGATATCCTTGAAACCAACGCCTGCGCCGATATCACCACAACCAATCTCCTCCATAGGATTCTGGTGGTTAGAGTGCATCTGGAACAAACGGCTGATACGCTCGCGCTTGTCAGAACGTGGGTTGTAAACATATGAACCAGCCTCAACCTTACCAGAGTAAACACGGAAGAAGCAGAGACGACCTACGAATGGGTCAGTAGCAATCTTGAATGCGAGTGCTGCGGTTGGCTCGTCATAGCTTGGGTGACGAATAACCTTGGTCTCTGAATCGCCAGGCATAGTACCCTCGATAGCTGGAGTATCGATTGGAGAAGGCAAGTAGCGAACCACTGCGTCGAGAAGAGTCTGAACACCCTTGTTCTTGAATGAAGAACCGCAGAGTACTGGGAACACCTCCTGAGCAAGAGTCATCTTGCGGAGAGTGGTGTAAATCTCCTCATTGGTGATGGTAGATGGATCTTCGAAATACTTCTCCATGAGAGCCTCATCGAAGTTTGCAACCTGCTCAAGGATCTTGTCACGAAGCTCGAGGCACTCGTCCATCATCTCAGCAGGAACCTCCTCTACAGAGTACTCAGCACCCTGAGTCTCATCATGCCAGAGAATAGCCTTCATCTCGATCAAGTCAACAACACCCTTGAAGGTCTCCTCAGCACCGATTGGACACTGGATAGCGAGAGAGTTAGCGCCGAGCATCTCGTGCATCTGATCAACTACCTCAAGGAAGTTGGCACCTGAACGGTCCATCTTATTAACATAAGCAATACGTGGCACGTTGTACTTCTCAGCCTGACGCCATACGGTCTCAGACTGTGGCTCAACACCACCTACTGCACAATAAGTAGCAACGGCACCATCGAGGATTCGGAGTGAACGCTCTACCTCAACGGTAAAGTCAACGTGACCCGGAGTATCGATCAAGTTGAACTTATACTTCTCACCCTGGAAATTCCAGTAAGCGGTAGTAGCTGCAGAGGTAATGGTAATACCACGCTCCTGCTCCTGAACCATC
>JAUNCV010000141.1 GCA_030526445.1 Bacteroidales bacterium
AGAGCGTCAGATTGTGGTTCTGAATGTCGTGGGTTCGAGCCCCACTAGGCACCCTAACATCGCAACAAGGTTGCAATGTCGCCTAAAAGCTTAGGCACTATTTTTTAACGGCGCTTTCATCTAGCGGTTAGGATACCGGCCTCTCACGCCGGGTACACGGGTTCGAGTCCCGTAGGCGCTACACTTAACGTTTGCTTTACAGTACTCGGTCCGAGAGATGCAAGTCCCGTAGGCGCTACCATCAAAGGAGAGATGGGTGAGTGGCTGAAACCACCGGTTTGCTAAACCGACGAACCTGATTAGGGTTCCACGAGTTCGAATCTCGTTCTCTCCGCAAAGGGTCTGCAGTTTCTGCAGGCCCTTTTTGTTTTTATAACCAATGTTCAAACCGCCCAAAAAAATACCGCTATGAAAATGGAAAATCAAACCCAGATGTTCATCGATCATCTGCTCAATCACGGGCACGCACTCAACACCGTCAGAGCCTATACCCAGGCCATCACCCAGTTCACTCGGCATTTCGCCGAACCCTCGCCCCGCAATCTCGCCATCCACCACGAGTACCTCATCAAGCACTACAAGCCGCAAACCGTCAACCTCCGCATCCTGGCGCTCAACAAGTTCCTCACCTTCACGGGCCGAAGCCAGCTGCGCCTCAACCTCATCCGCATCCAGCAGAAGTCGTTCGCCGAAAACGTCATCTCGTTCTCCGACTATCTCAAACTCAAATCCCGCCTGCTCGATAGCGGCAACCTCCGCTGGTATTTCATGATCTGGACCCTCGGCGCCACCGGTGCACGCATCAGCGAAATCCTCCAGGTGCGCATCGAAGACATCCTCAACACCTACATCGACCTCATGACCAAAGGCAACAAGGCCCGGCGCATCCACTTCCCCGAACACTTGGTGGCCGAAGTGCGCCAGTGGTGCGCCCGCGACCCGCACGCCACCGGCTACCTCTACATCAACAAGCAGGGCCAACGCATCTCGGCTCGCGGCTTCGCACTCCACCTCAAGAGTTTCGCCCGGCAGTTCGGCATCAACCCTTCGGTCATATATCCCCACTCTTTCCGGCACATGTATGCCAAAACCTTCCTCAGTCATCATGCCGACATTGCCACGCTCGCCGACTTTCTGGGGCATGCCAATCTCTCTACGACCCAAATTTATTTGCGACGCACCCTCTCCGAGCAGCAAAAACTCATCAACGAAGTGGTCGATTGGTAACCCCCATTTTTAGCCTTCTCTTAAGCCCCAGTCTTATCGTCTATGATGACCGACCTTTATCTTCTATGATGACCGAAGCCAGGCTTAAGAGAAGCCTCCAGAGACCCTTAAGAAGAGGGTCCCTGGAGGCAACATAGTTATAGGCCGAAAGAATTAATTCACGAAATCCGTCACTCCGTCACTTTGAGCACTTAATACTTTCAATATCAACACCTTGCAAAGTGACGGTTTATTTTCAATCCATCACTCAATCGTCACCTGAGTGACGGTTTAGTGACGGTTTCGCTCACATACCGTCACCTCATAACACTTTGTTTTTCTGCAACTTAACAGGCCAAAGTGACGGAGTGACGGATTTTCAAACAAAATTTATTTCTCTTCAGCAAACGGCACCAGCTGGTAAACCATACCTCTATTGGTATGCTTGCCATCATAGCCCAGAGCCTTGAGCTTACGCCCCACCTTGAGAGCCGACACATCAGAGAGCTTCGCATCTGGGAATCGTCGCATCAACTCCTCACACACATCATCGCCACCTTCTCCTTCGCATCAGGTCTTCTGAAGCAAACCTTGATCATTGACTCCAGGTCATTCGCCTCGAGGAACTTTGCATTATACTGCGAGAGTTCCTTCTGCTCCTCATACGTCATCCAGTAGCGCACCTTCTCCACCTCCAGTTCATGATACAGCTGTGCATAAATCTGGTCATGGTCGATAGGCGTCATCACGTCAATGATGGCTCCGTCGGGAATCTGCACACAAATGAAACGGCGGCTGCCCGTAGCATCCTTCAGCGGACGCTTCTTATTGGTCGTAGCCGTAAACGAAGCGCGGCGAGGTCGGTTCTCCTGCGCACGTCCATAGATAGGACGCGCATACACCTTGTGCATCGTAATCATGTGCTTGAACTCAGCCTGCTGGCAGTCCTTCACCTGGTCCAGCTCATCAAAGTTAGCCAGCAGCGTGTTGGTCAGTGCCATGTTCTTGTCGTTCTTGTTACCGAAGTTCACACGATCAATGAAATAAGAGCTCAGCGCCGGTGGGAGCAGGTTGGCAAAGAAGGTCGTCTTCATGTTACCCTGGTCCGAAATGAACAGCAGCACCTGCTCATTACCGTGGCGCGAATCCTTACCCAGCCAGTGAGCCACCATCGAACGCATCCACTGGTGGCCCCACTTCAGCAGCTGGTCGGTCATGCCCGGCACTCGCTTGAAGTGCTCCTCCACATGCTCCTGACCGTCCCACTCGGGCAGAGCGTCGAAGTAGGCCTTTATCGGATCATACTCTGGCGTATTTTCCGAATACACCACCTCTCTCACAGCTGCGGCCCAGCTCTTTTCTTCATCGAGTTCCCTACGGCACTTCAGCGCCATGGTGTTAATGCTTCGCGGATCGTGAAGCTCACGCCATGGCACCTCCACTGGCGTTTCACCGTCAGCTACAGCCATTTTCTCTCGAAATTCATACTTGTCGGATACCACATTGCGGCGAAGTTCATAGTTCTCCTCCACAAAGGTCTCGACCAATGTTCTCACAGATTGATTAGGGTTGCATACATTCGCAACATTAGTCATGTTATATATAAATTTAAAAATGTGTGAGGAGCAAAAATACACATCACTCACACTTGGATAGTGCCCGCGTCGTGCAGACGGCCGCAAATATACAGCTTTTATCATCACAATGCAACTAATTCCGCTCAGTTAGCAACTACAACTCAACAACATCCCCGTTTTGTCATCTCTATTTAGCAATATATCGAATACATACAAAACCGACTTTAAGCCTCAAAAACCCGTTTCTTTACTGTCAATAAACAAAATTAGCCAAATTTCTTTACTTGCAATAAACAAATTTCCTCAATTTTATTTGGTGGCAATAAATAAATGCGCTATCTTTGCACCCGAAAGTAAACAAAAAGCGCTATGAATAAGGAAGTTTTCAAAACCCTGATCAAAGAAGGGCAAGAAGAAATCAAGGATATTGAGTTATATCCTCGCCACTTCAGTTTTGAAGAAGAGGGGCGTTACGTACTTGTAGGCATTCGCCAGGCCGGCAAGTCGTTCCTTCTGTACCAGCGAGCCAAGATGTTGATGCAAGCAGGGCACGACATCAAAGAGATTGTCTATATCAATTTCGACGACGAGCGACTTTTAGGCATGAAGGCCGAAGAATTTGACCTAATTCTTCAGGCCCACGCCTCCATGTACGAATGCAAACCCATTCTCTTTTTCGATGAAATACAGAACATAGAAGGCTGGGAGCACTTTGCCCGCCGTCTGGCCAACCAGAAATATTCGGTATTCATCACCGGCAGCAACGCCAAAATGCTCAGCCGCGACATCGCCACCACCCTTGGTGCTCGCTATTTCGACGAAAAGGTATTTCCTTATTCCTTCGCCGAATATCTTGAGGCAAAAGGAATACAACTCGAATCTGACTGGATGTACTCCAAACTTCGCAACAACATCCAGCTTCAGTTCGACGATTACTTTCGTTGGGGCGGATTCCCAGAACTCTTACTCTATCGCAACAAGCGTCACTGGCTTAACGGCCTTTATGAGAAGATTCTTCTGGGCGATGTCATACTTCGCAACAATGTTAAAAACGACCAGGCACTGCGCTTAGCCGTAAAGCGTCTTGCCGAAAACGTACGTCAGCCCATTGCCTACAACCGTCTTGTCAACATGATCAAGAGCACCGGTCTCTCGGCCAACACCGCCTCAATGATCGAATACATCCGTTTCGTCAAGGATTCATGCCTCATGTTCACTCTCGACAACTTTGCTTCAAAATTCTCAGAGAAGGAGACTGTCAAGAAACATTATTTCATAGATAATGGTCTTTTGAACATATTCCTCAACGATGCCGACCCCGCTTTGCTCGAGAATCTCTGCGCCATAACTCTATACAAGCGCTACAACAACGACGACTATTCGCCTCAGCTCTTCTTTTACAACCGAAACATCGAGGTCGATTTCTTTGTTCCTTCCGAACAGTTAGCCGTTCAGGCCTCATATAGCATCCGAGATGAAGAGACCCGAAAACGCGAAGTCAATGCATTGATACAACTCCATGCCGCGCATCCTCTCAAAAAGGCAATCATCATCACCTACGACGAAGAGGAAACCATCGAGCACCAAGACCTCAACATCCAGGTCCTTCCCATCTGGAAATGGCTGCTTCTCGAGTGATGCAATTCGGGGCCAATCATTCATCCACTTCATCCACAAACAGGCTCTTCTTTGCTTACTACAAGAGTGTTATCTAAACGAGGCTCTCGACTATATTTTCACGAAAAAATTGAAAATTATCAACACGTTTTGCAATCCTAAAACTAAAAAAGGGGCAAAAAATGTCCGAAAACTTAAAAAAATATGATAAATGTGAAAATTTTTAAGAAAAAAGATTGCGCGTTTCGATATAACTCCATATCTTTGCAGTGTTTTAATGAAATGATTTAACCACGATTAGATGGATAACGAACGGTATAACATCGTGAACGAACTCCAAGGGGAAATGCCGTCAAGAGCAAGAACCAATGGTGTGACTCCAGCAATCAAGGACATCATCAAAGGAAAGGTAATGAGCTTCCTAGAGGACAAGAAAGTATATCTAGATCCCACGATGTCATTGTTGAAGTTCAGTTCTATCACCAGTACAAATACCACCTATCTCTCCAACACGGTTAATGAATGCTTCGGATGCAGTTTTCGCGTACTCATTAATAAATATAGAATAGAGCATGCGATAAAGCTGATGAAGGCTGATGGTGAAGTATCTACCGATCTGTATAAGAGTTGCGGATTCGCGTCGCGAAGCGTATTCTATGCATCTTTCAAACAGATTACAGGTTCAACACCTGGCAAATATTTGAAACAGTACTTCCGATAATGGCTATTATCAGAAGTTATCTCGAAGCTCGGTTCCGGGCCCTATACATTATTAATATATAAATATAGGTGCGCGGCTGAGTGGTGACTACGCTAATTAGAAACAAGAGATTAAACGGGTTCTGGTCATCTTGTATCTATATATTAAGGTTTTTGAGAACCCACTAAATCATCATTAATTAATTAATTAATCATGAACAAGAAAATTTATTTTGGCGCAATTCTCCTCGCTGCTATGACTGCATGCTCAGGAGCATTGACTTCGTGC
>JAUNCV010000004.1:0-379 GCA_030526445.1 Bacteroidales bacterium
AGCCTCTTGCATTTCCTTGAACTTCTCGCGCGGAGAATAGGCGCGACGCGGGGCGTTAGGGTCCTGCTGGAGGTTGATGGAGAGGGTGATGTGAGTGTTGCGAAGCTGCTCGTGGAGGAAACGGGTGACGGCATTGAGGTGAGGCGCGAGGATGTTGCGCTGCGACTCGCTGGTGACATCGATGACGAAGTCAGTGCCCTGAACACGGCGAGGTGCCTGATTGTTCATGAAGTTGACGAGGAGCTTCTCGGTGGGAATGGTTTTAGTGAACTGACGCCAAGTGCGCCGCAGCACATCGTCGGCCACAGGTTCGGCCATGTCGGGAAGGGCCTGCGCAGCGGCTGCAGGAGCGGCTTGCTGAGCGCCCTGGCGTGGTGGC
>JAUNCV010000004.1:389-33631 GCA_030526445.1 Bacteroidales bacterium
GGCAGATTGCGCATAGACATGATGCGAGGCATGCCCGGAGCACCCGAGGCTGAGGCTGCTGCCGGCTGCTGGGCCACAGGGCGAGCGGCGGCTGGCATGGGTTGCGGCTGCGCGGCAGGGCGGGGCTGTGCCGGTGCTGGCTGTGGGGCTACAGTGGCTTGTGGGGCTGCCTGTGGCATGGGGCGCTGCTGCTGGGGCATGGCCTGCACGGGGCGCTGCTGAGCCGGCTGCTGGGCTACGGGTTGCTGCACCGGTGCGGCGGGCTGAACGGCGGGCTGCACGGGATGCATGATGTGGCAGAGCTTGACCAATGCGAGCTCGACAGAGAGGCGCTTGTTGCGCGAGGCACGGTAGTTGAAATCGCACTCGGCTGCGAGGCTGAGACCCTGATAGAGGAACTGCGGATGACACTGGGCGGACTGCTGCTGATAGCGCTGTGCCACCTCGGGACCCGCCTCGATGAGCGAGAGGGTATTAGGATCGCGAGCCACCATGAGATCGCGCAGATGTGAGGCCAGACCGCCGATGAAATACTGGGGGTCGAAGCCACGACGAATGGCGTCATCGAGCATGAGGAGAACATTGGGCACATTGCCCTGCAATGCGTTATCGACCACGCGGAAAAAGACCTCATAATCAAGGATATTGAGGTTCTGAATGGTGCTCTGATAGGTGACCTTGCCGCCGGTGAAGGAGGTGATCTGATCGAACATAGAGAGCGAATCGCGCATGCCGCCATCGGCCTTCTGGGCAATGACCTGCAGGGCCTGAGGTTCGGCCACGATGCCCTCTTGCTGGGCAATGTATTGCAGCTGATCAACGATATCGGAGATGGAGATGCGCTGGAAATCGTAGGTCTGACAACGGCTCAAGATGGTGGGGAGAATCTTGTGCTTCTCGGTGGTGGCCATGACAAAGATGGCGTGTGCAGGCGGCTCTTCGAGGGTCTTGAGGAAGGCGTTGAAAGCCTGTGTGGAGAGCATGTGCACCTCATCGATAATGAAGACCTTGTAACGCCCCACCTGTGGCGGAATGGCTACCTGCTCAATGAGGTCGCGGATGTGGTCAACGCCATTGTTTGAGGCGGCATCGAGCTCATAGACATTGTAGGAACGCTGCTCCTGGAACGAGCGGCACGACTCGCACTCGTTGCAAGCCTCGCCCTCGGGGGTGAGATGCTCGCAGTTGATGGTCTTGGCAAAAATGCGGGCACAGGTGGTTTTGCCCACGCCGCGCGGACCGCAGAAAAGATAGGCATGCGCCAACTTGCCGCCAAGGATGGCATTCTTGAGTGTCTGCACGAGGCCCTTCTGCCCCACGACAGTGTGCCAGTTCTGAGGACGATATTTTCGGGCAGAAACAATATATTCTGACATGATGTTACGTATTTTCGGGCAAAGATAGCCTCTTTTTTCGAAAACAGCAAATAAATATATATAAATATGTATTGGCAGACAGGAAATGCAGACATTTTGTCAGCTATATGACAGAAAGATTGATTGGCACACAATTTGCAGTGATACGAGCAGCAAATAATAACTCATAAAAAAATATACACAATGAACATTAAACCACTTGCAGACCGCGTGCTCGTTAAGCCCGCTCCTGCTGAGACCAAGACAATCGGCGGCATCATTATTCCAGACACCGCTAAGGAGAAGCCTATGAAGGGCGAAGTTGTGGCTGCCGGCAATGGCACCAAGGACGAGGAGATGATCCTCAAGGTGGGTGACACCGTGCTCTATGGCAAGTATGCCGGACAGGAACTTGAGTTCGAGGGCGAGAAGTATCTCATCATGCGTCAGAGCGACGTGATGGCTGTGCTCGCTTAATATCTCATTTCTAATTCTTGAAAATAAAACAAACAACTATGGCAAAAATCATTAAATTCGATACAGAGAGCCGCGACCTGCTCAAGAGCGGCGTTGACCAGCTCGCTAACGCAGTGAAGGTAACCCTCGGTCCTAAGGGCCGCAACGTGATCATTGAGAAGAAGTTTGGTGCACCACACATCACCAAGGATGGCGTGAGCGTGGCTAAGGAGATTGAGCTCGAAGACCCATTTGAGAACATGGGCGCACAGCTCATCAAGGAGGTGGCAAGCAAGACCGGCGACTCGGCCGGCGATGGCACCACCACCGCTACCGTGCTGGCTCAGAGCATCATTGGCGTGGGCCTCAAGAACGTAACCGCTGGTGCTAACCCAATGGACCTGAAGCGCGGCATCGATAAGGCTGTGGCTAAGGTGGTTGAGAGCATCAAGGAGCAGAGCGAGGAGATTGGTGACGACTACACCAAGATTGAGAACGTGGCTCGCATTTCGGCCAACAACGATGAGGAGATTGGTAAGCTCATCGCCGAGGCTATGAAGACTGTGAAGAAGGAGGGCGTGATCACCGTTGAGGAGGCTAAGGGCACCGACACCACCGTGGATGTGGTTGAGGGCATGCAGTTTGACCGCGGCTTCATTTCGCCATACTTCATGAACAATACTGACAAGATGACCTGCGAACTTGACCAGCCATTCATCTTGATTCACGACAAGAAGATTTCGAACCTGCAGGACATCCTGCCAGTGCTCGAGCCTATTGCTAAGCAGGGCCGCCCACTCCTCATCATTGCCGAGGATGTTGACAGCCAGGCACTCACCACCCTCGTGCTCAACAGCATGCGCGGTGCGCTGAAGGTGTGCGCTGTGAAGGCTCCTGGTTTTGGCGACCGCCGCAAGGAGATGCTTCAGGATATTGCTACACTGACCGGTGGTATCGTGATCAGCGAAGAGGTTGGCTTGAAGCTTGAGAACGCTACCTTCGAGATGCTGGGTCAGGCCGACAAGGTGACCGTGAGCAAGGAGAACACCACCATTGTGGATGGTGCAGGCCAGAAGGAGGCTATTGCTCAGCGCGTGGCTACCATCAAGGCTCAGATTGAGAAGACCACCTCTGACTATGACCGCGAGAAGCTGCAGGAGCGCCTTGCTAAGCTGGCTGGCGGTGTGGCTGTGCTCCATGTGGGTGCTGCAAGCGAGGTAGAGATGAAGGAGAAGAAGGACCGTGTGGACGATGCACTCTGCGCTACCCGTGCCGCTATGGCCGAGGGTATTGTGCCTGGTGGCGGCGTGGCATTTATCCGCGCTACCGAGAAGCTTGAGGGCATGAAGGGCGACAACGACGACGAGACCCTCGGCATCGAGATTGTGAAGCGCGCCATTGAGGAGCCTATGCGCCAGATTGTTGCCAACGCTGGCAAGGAGGGCGCTGTGATTGTGCAGAAGGTGAAGGAGGGCAAGGGTGACTTCGGTTACAATGCTCGCACCGATGTGTATGAGAACTTCCTCTCGGCAGGTGTCATTGACCCAGCCAAGGTGACCCGCGTGGCACTTGAGAATGCGGCTTCGATTGCAGGCATGTTCCTCACCACCGAGTGTGTGATTGCCGACAAGCCAGCCCCAGAACCAGCTATGCCAGCAGGCGGTGCTCCAGGCATGGGCGGCATGATGTAATGCGCGTGCAAACATTATAAATAAAAATACCCGCATAGCAAAATTTAGTGGCTGTGTGGGTATTTTAGTTTTTTCGCCCAAGCACTGTGCGCAAATTTTGGTCAACTAAAGAAGATTTATTATATTTGCGCGTAATTTTTATTAGAACAGACAGATATGATTAATAGACTTTTGATCCGCATAAAGACCGCTCAGTTGGTATATGCATACATGCAGGGTTCTATGGATCGCCTTACATGCGACGACCAGTTGGCCAATTCGCTCGAAGCAGGATATGAACTTTATAACTACCTGCTCGCGCTCATCGTGAAGGTGACCGATTACCGCCGTATGCAGCTCGAGACTGGCAAGAAGAAGTTTATGCCAAGCCTTGAGGAGCGCAGACCAAACACCCGCTTTGCCGACAACCGCGTGGCGGTGATGATTGCCGAGAAGAGCCACGTGCTGGAGTATTGCGAGGAGCACAAGCTGCTCAACGACTTCGACACCGAAATGTATCGCTCACTGCTCGACCAGATTATGGAGACCGAGGCATACAAGCGATTTATGGCACAGGCCGAGCCACCAACATTCGAGGATGAAAAGACCCTCTGGAAGGAGATCTTCCAGCAGGTGATTAACAACAACATCAAGCTCGATGAGGCTCTTGAGGAGAAGCGTCTCTACTGGAACGATGACCTGGCTACCATCACCGAGTTTGTGATCAAGGCCATCAACAAGCTGAAGGAGGACGCCGAGGAGGTGAAACTTGCACCAATGTTCAGCCGCGAGGACGACCGCAAGTTTGCCATGGAGCTCTTCCACCACGCTATTGACGAGGCACAGGAGTATGAGGCACTCATCGGCAAGAATGCTTCGAACTGGCACATTGACCGCATGCCACTCATGGACAAGGTGATTATGATCACTGCTTTGGCCGAGATCAAGAACTTCTTTGACATTCCAACCCGCATCTCGATGAACGAGTATATTGAGCTGGCTAAGCACTATTGCGCGCTCGACACCGCCCGCTTCGTCAACGGCATCCTCGACAAGATTGTGAAGGAGTGGAAGAAAGAGGGCGTCATTACAAAGGCATAAAAACAAGCAACTCAAAACAAGCAAGCGTAAGTTTGCGTAATAACATAACAAAAAATGAATTTTATTTTCCTTCAGGCCGAGGCAGCAGCTGCTGAGGCTCCTATGGCTGGCGGCTCTGCATGGGGCCAGATTCTTTGGATTGTAGCCATCATTGCAGTGTTCTATTTCTTCATGATTCGCCCACAGAACAAGCAGCGCCAGAAGCTGGCTGAGGAGCGCAACAACATGAAGGTTGGCGACAGCGTGGTAACTGCAAGCGGTGTGTATGGCAAGATTGACGGCATCAACACCGTGACCGACGCTAAGGGCAAGACCCAGGTGGAGAGCTTCATCATCAAGCTCAAGCCAGACTACACCACCCGCATCGTAGTGTATAAGGACTGCGTAAACAAGGACATCAGCTCTTTGGGCCAGTAATATAATGCGCAAAACCCCGAAATGGATAACGAATGTCATTGACACCCTGTCGATCATAAACCGACGGGATGCAGTGACATTCGCTGTTTTTGTAGTCATTGCAACAGGTTTCTGGTTTGCCACAACCGCCTATCAGAAGACCGATGCCACCTTCTCGGTGAAGCTGGAAATTGAAGGGCAGCCTGCCAACGATGTGTTTACGACACACGTGCCTACAGAGCTCAAAGTGACCCTGTACGACACCAACAGCAGCCTGCTGCAATATAGATATAACCGCGACATCAAGACACTGACGGTGGACTTCTCGCGCTATGCCGATGTGGCGGGCAACTTCAGAATTTCGGGCGCTGAGCTGCAATCGCTTTTGCTCAATAACCTGAAATCGACCACACAGATTACGGCTATTTCGCCCTCGCTGGTCGATGCACGCTATGCCGTGACAGGCGATGGCAAACGCTTGCCAGTGAAGATAAAAGGCGTATATACGGCAGCAGGCAACTACCGCGACTTCGCTCCTACCATTGCCCCAGACTCGGTGCTGGTGCATGCCCCAAGCTATATTCTTGACACGCTGAAGAGTGTGGTGACCGAACCCCTATCCTACTACGGGCTGAAAGATACGCTGCACGTGAAGCAGGCTATTGCCCTGCCGGTGGGCGTAAAGGCAAGTCCAGACTCGGTGAACATCACGATACCGGTGGTGCAATATGTTGAGAAGCACCTCACCCATGTGCCCATCAAGGCGATAAACCTGCCACCCGGCAAGGAGCTGATACTCTTCCCCCGCGAAGCAGAAATCTCGATGCTGGCCAACTTTGAACAATATAACCACATCAATGCAGGCGGCTTCAGGCTCACGGTGAACTATGACAGCATCAAGAGCGACAGCCAGCAGTATCTGCCCGTAGAACTGAGATCGGCCTACGACAACAGGGTGATTGAGTGCGTGAAGATTTATCCCGACAAAGTGGAATATTCAATTGACGAGGAGAGCAAATAATGATCATAGCAATAACTGGAGGCATAGGCAGCGGAAAATCGATTGTGAGCCGCGTGCTCGAGATTATGGGCCACAAGGTGTATGACTGCGACCGAGAGGCCAAACGCCTCATGCTTGAGGACCCCGAACTGATAGCGCAGCTCAAGGCCACCTTTGGCGAAGAGACCTACCTGCCCAACGGCATGCTGAACAAGCCCTATCTGGCAGCAGAGATATTTGGCGATGAGGCAAAACTCAAGACCATGAACAGCCTGGTGCACCCAGCCGTGGCGCGCGACTTCATGGCTTCGGGCTGCCAGTTTGTGGAGAGCGCCATTCTCTATGAATCGGGCTTCGACCAAAAGATACATCACGACCAGGTGTGGTGTGTGGCTGCACCGCTGGAACTGCGCATACAGCGTGCCCTGATACGCGACAATGCACAGCGCGAACAGGTGCTGGCCCGCATTGAGAGCCAGATGGCGCAGGAGGAGAAAATAGCGCGAGCCGATGCCACGATTTGGAATGACAGCGAACATTCGATTATTGAGCAAATCAATACTTTATTAGGATTGATTTGAACGATATATCTTTTGATATCGAGCAAATCAATGCTTTATTAAAATAAGAAAAGCGAGCCACAACACTGTGACTCGCCTTTTTATTTAGTAGCTTTAGCTATTCGTGCTTTAGCATTCGTGGCTAAAAGCCATTCGTAAACCGAAGGTTTATTCGTCCTCCTGCCCTATGCCATACTTCTTCTGCCATTCGGTGTAGTAGTCTGGCGACTCGAGCATAAGCGCTCCGCTTTCGTCGATAAACAGCTGCGTGGTAGTAGCCTTGATGCAGAGAGCATTGTCGCGCTCACGGCGTATCTCGTAGCTATAGTCGAGACGGGCGCCCATCTTATAGACATAGCGCGTGCGGATCACTGCCACATCATTGAGCGCCAAAGGAGCATAGTACTTAACATGCATATCGACAATAGGCGCATACTTGCCCGAAGCAGCGATATCGGCATAACCAATGCCTGGATAATGGCGGCCGAAAGACTCGCGTCCATCCTCGAGATACTTGACATAGGAACCATGCCACACCACCTGCATCTGGTCTATTTCGGAGAAACGAACAACCACCTTGCAGATATCCTCAAGTTTCACTTTCATACGATTAGAGCACGAGAAAAAGAGACTTTACTTGACAGAGAACACCTTATCGTCGATAGGGCCATTGAGCTTATAGCCCGAGAAGTCGTACTGGGTGTAGTTCTGGCCCTTCTCGTTCATGCGCAGTGTGCGGAGCTCGAGTGCCTTTGTGTCGATAGTGATGACATACGACTGGAAGAGCTGCTTGCGCTTAGCCTTGGCATCGGCCACAATGGGCACGATGGTCATGACCATGAGGTTGCCTTTGCGCTCAATATCGACATCGGCCACATCAGAGAGATCGAACTCTGCCTCGCCACCCTGCGAGAGGCTCTGAGCAATGCCCTTGAGAGCATCGAACTGACCATTGCCCTTGCCGCTCACACTCTGCGCCTTGCCATTGGTAACCATGGTGAAGGTTTCGCCATTCATGATGAGGGCATCGGCGCCATTGTTGAAGGTCATGCAGAGCTTGTTAGGGCGCTTGAAGTAGAGCTTGCCTTCGCTCACAACATCTTTGGTAACCATGGTGTTGTGCTTGGTCATCTTGGCCTTAGCCTCGACAGTCTGCGTATTCTTGAAAAGTTCTAATGCCTTCTGCTGCAGTTCGGCATCCTGTGCCTGGACAGTGACAAACGAGAGCACGCAAGCCATGAGAACAAACAAAATCTTCTTCATAGAAAAAATTACGAATTTCGAATTACGAATTACTAATTCCTAACTCCTCACTCCTAACTAATTAGGTGTAGAGGCCACCGTTGATGCTAATGACGTTGCCAGTGATGTAACCAGCCTCGGGCGAAGCAAGGAAGCCTACGAGAGCAGCCACCTCTTCTGGCTGGCCGAAGCGATTGGCTGGGATGGTCTTCTTGAGTTCCTTCTCATCGAGGCCTTCGACCATATCGGTCTTGATGAAGCCCGGAGCAATGGCATTGACAGTAACATTCTTGCGAGCCACCTCCTTGGCCAAAGCCTTGGTTGCAGCGATGATGCCGCCCTTGGCTGCCGAGTAGTTGGTCTGACCCTGCATGCCCATGATGCCCGAAACCGAAGCCATGTTGATGATGCGGCCAAACTTGTGGAACTGCATCTGCGCAATGAGTGGCTGGGTCACGGCAAAGAAGCTGTTGAGGTTGGTGTTGATGACGTTGAACCAATCCTCGCCTGGCATGAGCGCCATGAGGTTATCGCGACGGATGCCTGCATTGTTCACAACAACCTCGATATACTCATCGGCATCGGCATGAGCTGCCTGCCAGCCCTCAATGGCCTCGCGCACCTGCTCAGCATTGCCTACATCGAACTTAAGCATCTCGCCATCAGAACCTGCTTCGCGAATGAGCTGAAGAGTCTCTTCGGCCGCAGCGGTGTTGTTAACGTAGTTGATGATCACACGGTAGCCCATCTGAGCCAGCTTGATGCTCACTGCGCGACCAATGCCGCGGCTACCACCAGTTACTAATGCATATTTCATATTATTCAAATTTTATCTTTTAGACAAACGTCTGTTTCGGAAGTTTAATCTTCGACCTGTGTTAATTTGTATGCCTTCTCCTTGCCGATAATCTCTGAAACGGTGAAGAGCGTGGTCATTGTGACACCCAGCAAACCATGGAGCGTGAGGCTCTGGCCCGTGAGATAGAGGTTAGGAATAGGCGTTTTGGCCGAAAGAAGGGTCATCATTGGGTTGTGATAATCCTTGCGCACACCATAGGCCGAGCCGTTGGGGGTCAAGGTGTAGTCACGATAGGTGAGCGGCGTTGAGGTGTAGCGCGCTTCGACCATGCTCTTGAGGCCCGGAATGAACTGTTCGGCCATGGCAATGCACTCATCGGCCAAGCGCTCTTTGAAGGCTTTGTACTCGTCGCCACGATGACCAATGCGGGTGTCTTCCCACTGCTGGATGCGCTCGTAAGGAAGCGGCGTGAGGATATCGAGCACGCGGGCATCGGTGTTTGAAGGATAACCTTCGGGCACACGGCACGAAATGAGAATGCCGCTGACAGGGCCCTCTTGCTTGAAGTAATCCCACACATTGGGCTTGTTGTAGATGTACTGATTCCAGTTGAAATACTTGAGCATGCCAGGCTTGATGAGCAGCGAGACGGTGTACATGCCATAGGTATTCTCAAGGCGAGCAATGCGGTTGCGATAAACCTTCTTGAGCTTGGTTGACTCCTTGACAAGGTCGCAAGTCACAGCCGGATGGGCATTCGAGATGAAGATATCGGCCTCGTATGTCTCACCATTGGCACAACGCGCAGCCACAAGCTTGCCCTCCTTCTCGATGAGCTCTTCGACCCCAGCATTGCAGATGATTTCGCCACCAAACGACTTGAAGTCATCGATGAGCTTATTGACAATGAGGTTGCCATCGCCCATGAGGCGGAAACTGCCCTGCACAAAGCTGTTGTTGGCCTGCGCAAAGTTGTAGAGCGGAAGGGTCTCTTTGGCCAGCTCCATCTTGAGCGAAGAACCCGAGAGGACATTGATGAGCAAATCGCTCTTGAAGGTCTCCTTGAGCCAATCGTAACAAGATGAGGCAAAGAGCGAAGTGGTGAAGAAATCGACCTCATCGCGCGGCATGACAGAGTCATAGAGATGCTTGCCAACCTCGCGCATGGTGTCGGCATAACGCTGTAGGCCAGCGCGCTCGTCGGGGAAGTCTTTGGCCAAAGTCTCGACAAAGGCCTCATGACCCTCAGCATAGCAATACTCTTTGCCCTCGATGGTGACACGATCAAAGCCAGATGGGTCGAGACGCAACCAAGGCAGATCCATGAGACCCATGTTCTTGAAAGGACCATAGAGGCAATCGCCCACACCAAGGCCGCCCACATAGTGCATGCCAGTGTCGAGCCACTCGCCATGACGCTTGTAGCTCTGCATGCAGCCACCGGGCTGAATCTGGCGTTCGAGGATGAGCACTTTGTAACCCTCTTTGGCCAAGATATAGCCACACTGAAGGCCACCAAGGCCAGAGCCTACAATGATGATATCGTACTTCATTATTTACAACGAATTACAACTTGGTATCAATATATTTTTTTATAACAAGGAATTTAGAGGAAAATAGTTCTTTTGCAATTAATTCCTTTTAATTCCCTTAAATTCCTTGTTCCTTTAATCACTTTTTCTTGTTGAGCAAACGGAACAGGAATGGCTGCACCACATAGCTGAGAACCACAGCGCTCACCATGCCCCAAAGGGTGGCAAAGCCTACGCCCTTGATGGCTGGATGCTCGGCAAAGAGCATAGAGGCCACGGTGACAATGAGCACAACGGCCGAGAAGAGAATGGCCGTTTTGTGGTAAGAAAGCAACAAGGCATCACGACCCGGCTCGCCATTGACCTCGGGCTCGGGGTTGTGTTTGCTCGCCAGCAAGCCACTCATGACAAAGATGCTATAGTCAACACCAATGCCAAAGATGAAGGTGGAGATGATGATGTTGATGAGGTTGAACTGACGCTCGAAAATCACCATGGTGCCCAACACGATGAGCCAGCTCACAATGATTGGGAAGAAGCCGAGCAACGTGTGCTTAAGGTTGAAGCGGAACGAGAGAAGCAACACCACAAAGACAAAAGCCATAGAGATCCACTGCAGCACGTTGAAGTCGCCATTGAGCTCGAGCAAAGTGTCTTGGGTGTAGAAATAGGTATCGAGCACCATGAGATTAGGCTCTGAAGCAATGGCGCGGCAGATGCGCTGGTAATCAGACGAATCGCTTCGAACCACATCGTTGTTGCATCGCACCGAAGTGAAGCAGAGGAAAGAGCCATCTTTTGACTGCTCCATCATTGTGGTCTGCAAGCCCTCGGGAATGATGCCCTGCTCATAAAGTGGTTCAGGGTCATAGCTGGCAGTGGCTGCCTCGAAGAATGGGGCGAAATAGTCGGGAGCAATATCGACCTTAGGTGCGGTTTTATCGACCAGCTTGTGCACCAGATTGAGGCGCTCTTCGCTCCAGTAGTTCTGCCAAGCCTCGATGCGCTCCTGCTGAACCTTTTCGGGCACAAAGATAGTGCTGGTTGGGGTGTAGCTCTTCACGAGGCCCTCGGCCTGCAATGAGTCGAGCTTTTCGGCCATGAGAGAGAAGTTTTCGAGCGCCTCCTCCATGGTTTGACCCGATGAGGCGAAATACTGCTGCTTGTCGCCCGTATGAGTCTTGGCACGCAACAGCTCTTCGCTATAGGTCACATTTTCAGACAGATAGCCAAGATTGCGCATATCGGCATCGAAATCAACGCCACCCTTGAAATAGGCAAAGAGGCACACAGCGGTGAAGAGACCAATGATGCCGAGGAGCCAAGGCTTGCGATCGAACGGATAAACATTGATCTTATCGATGAGCGCAAAGGCGCGACGATTGCGACGGTTCTTTTTAGGATTGAAGAACTGAGGCAGGAACACCAAGCTGAAGATGGTGGTGCCCACAACAGCAAACGAGGCAAACAGGCCAAAATCTTGCAGCAACTCGGTGTTGATGAAGATGAGACCCATGAACGAGCCAATGGTGGTGAGACAGCCCAGGAAGACAGGCTGCACCTGATCGCGCAGCACCTGCTCAGGGTCGCTTAGATATTTATAATGTGTAATGACATGCAGCACATAACTGAGTGCCACACCCAGCACAATAGCACCGATGCCCAGCGCCAAAAGGCTGAACTGGCCCTTGATGAAATACATCATAGCCAAGCCGAACACTGTGCCAAAGCCCACAGGCAAGAGCAAGAGCGGAATGGTGTTCCAGTTGCGGAAACAGAAGAAAATGAAAATAAGCACAACGATGAGCGAACCCGTGATGGTGTTGCGCAAGTCGGCTTTGGTTTGCCAGGCATTGTAGGCGCCACGAGCCGTAGAGCCATGATAGCACACCTTGACCTGTGGTGTTGAGGCGGCATATTCATCGACCATCTTGTTGAGCATGGTGAAGAACTTGGCGCCCTGACCGGTGTTGGTGGCCGAGAAACTTGGCGTGAGGAAAGTGAGGCACACAGAGCTATCGGGCACAAAGAAATGGCCATCGATAATCTGATATGAGCCACCCAAGCCACCGACCATACCCTGCATCTGCTCCATCAGCACACCGCGCAGGCCGAGAGGGTCCATGGCAATGAGCTCGGGGAAGAGCTGACCAATAGGACTCATGCCCTGCTCGCGATTGATGGCCATCTGGCGCAACATGTGCTCTTCGGTGAAGAGAGTATCGAACGAAGCATAGGCCGAAGTATCGATATAACAAGGCAGCTGCTGGCTCATGAAGTCAACGGCATCGAACAAAACATCCTCTTTCGAGATGGTTGAGAAGATGTTCTGGATAACGGTGTCGCCCTTAGCCTCCATCTGTGCCAAGCGCTGCTGCATGTCGGCCACAAAACGATCGCACACAGCGGCAAGCGTATCGATGCGCTCCTCTTCGGACAAAGAGGGGTTGGCTTCGAACAGCAAGAAGGTCTTGTCCTTGATACGCAAATCGGCAAAAGCAAGCTTGGTACTGCCATCTTCATTCTTCGACGAAGGCAGGAGCTTGGCAATGTCTTCTTCGAGGTGAATCTGAGCAGCGAAATAGCCAAAGAAACCAAACAAGAGCAGCATCAAGCTCCAGTAGAAAGCTCGATGCTCCTTGAAATAACGATAGATGCGGATGCAGAGTTCAGTCATCAGAATTCAAAAGTTCCTTTAAGTTCCATATAGCTACGCTCTGCATCGGCAATGGTAGCCACTACATTGTAGGTATTTGTGCCCTCGATGGCAGCCACACTCACCTTGACATCGACCTTAGGGCAAATGGCAGGAGAGGCAACCGCTGTGAGGCGGCACTGTTTGATGGTGTTGATCTTGAGGTCCTTGCCAGTGAGCATCTCGGCACACTCTCTGATCATTTCGATATTGCAGACACCAGGGCTTACAGGCTTGCCAGGGAAGTGACCACGATAAACATCGCAGTCGGCCTTCAGTTCGCACAGATACACTGCATCGTTGGCAGTGAGGCGCTCTTCGTGCAATACGGTAAAGAATTTATCTTTAAGTAACATATTTATTCGACAAAAATTTTCATTTGTGTATCGGCAACCTTGGTTTCGCCACAATAGGTCTCGCCAGTCATGAGGGTCACACCATTGACAGTAGCGCCCAAAACAATCGTGGTAGTCAACTCATCGCCCACAGCTGGACGCACATAGCAATGGAATTTCTTCACCTCGCCAATGTATCCGATAGGCAATGGTTCGCCAGCCACAAATGCCTGATGGCCCTTGAAAGCGCTGGCACTCTGTGCAATATGTTCAATGAGACCTGGCTCGGCCATGCGGCCATCCTCCTCAATGAAATAGTTGGCAGCAGTGATGGTGAGACCAGTATGTGCAGTGTCGCCCTCGGCATCGTGAATCTTATCGACCATCACGATAGGGTCACGCTGTGGCATAAGCTTAAAGAGCTCTTCGTTTTGATAAAGCATAACACTCAAATTTGTCATCCTGAAGGGACTGAAGGATCTATAGCCATTGCAATCCTCAAAAAAAACTTCAATCTTATAGATTCTTCGGCAAGCTCAGAATGACATTTTTTTATATTTATTTAAAATGCGCAAAATGGACAATGCACACCTATTGCTGTACATTGCCCATTATAATACTTTTATCGAATTAAGCCTGGTGGCTCTCGATGTAGTTGTAGAGATCCTCGAAGGTCTTAACGGTTGGAAGATCAGCAGCAGGGATCTTTACTTTGAAAGTATGCTCGATAACGGCTACAAGATCAACCAATGAAAGGCTGTCGAGCTCGAGAGCGTCCTTGATGATAGCGTCTGGAGTGATATCAGACTCTTCTACCTCAAACTCTTCTGCGAGAAGCGGATTAACCTTCTCGATGATTTCTTCTTTAGTCATAATTAATTGTTTTTATTAGTAAGTTAGTATTATTCCTTAAAATCCTTTACGATGATGGTTGAGTTGGTACCACCAAAGCCGAAGCTATTCGAAAGGAAAGTATCGAAATGAGCCTCCTGAGTCTTGCCAATCACGTTGATGCAAGCGGTCTCCTCGTCAGGGTTCTCAAAGTTGATAGTGCCGGCAATGAAGTTGTTCTTCATCATGAGGATTGAGTAGATACACTCCGAAGCACCAGCCATCCAGCACTCGTGACCAGTCTGGCTCTTGGTTGAGGTAACAGGCACCTTGTAGTCGCCAAACACATTGCTGATAGCCATTGCTTCACGGCCGTCGCCAGCATGGGTCGAAGTAGCATGAGCATTAACATAACCGATAGTGGTCTTGTCGATACCAGCATTTTCGATAGCGAGCTCGATAGAACGCTGTGGGCCTGCTACGTTAGGGGTAGAGATGTGATCACCATTGCCCGAGAAGCCCCAACCAATGATTTCGGCGATTGGTTTAGCACCACGAGCAAGAGCGCTCTCAAGGCTCTCGATGATGAGGGTTGCACCACCGCCACCTGGCACGAGGCCATTGCGATCGCGATCGAATGGACGGCTTGCCTTAGTAGGCTCATCAATGCGGTCAGAGAATGCCTGAATGCCGTCAAAAGAACCCATGCACTCAGGATTTACCTCCTGTGCACCACCTGCAATGATACACTCCTGCAAGCCATTCTTGATGAGCAAGTAGGCCAAACCGATAGCGTGGCTACCCGAAGCACAAGCACCAGCAGTGGTGAGGTTGATGCCCTTCAGGTGATAGAGACAAGCCAGACACTGGGTAGTGTTCGAGCACATGCTCTGGAAGATAGCGCCCGAGCCACAAGCCTGTGTGCTCTTGTACTCGTAAATTTTGCTCACAGCCTCGTAAGTGCTCTTTGCAGTACTGTCGTTGCCATAAAGCAAACCTACCTCATGAGCATCAATGTACTCCTGAGTAAGGCCAGCCTGCGCAACAGCCTGCTCGGTAGCAGCATAAGCATACTGAGCCTCTTCGCTCATGAAAGTACGCATATTACGGCTGATCTTCTTCTTCAGATCAGGCTTCTCAACGAATGAAGTGAGAGGTGAACGGAAGCCGAGTTCCTGACGAACAGGATCAATAACGATACCAGACTTACCGTTGTATAGTGATTCCTTAACGGTTTCGAGGTCGTAACCAAGGCATGACCAAATACCCATGCCGGTAATAACAACTCTATGACTCATAATTGCAATCTTATTGTTTAATTTTGCCGCAAAGGTAGTCATTTTTTTCAAGAAAACCGATAAACGCCCCCAAAAATGAGGCTATTTTCAACAAAACACAAGATTTTATAGACGAATTTACACTTTTTTAGTAAGTTTGTTTGTCATTTCCAAAGAAACCCATTATCTTTGCGCCCACAAAAACACCGGGGCTGACTGGCTTTGACAGCGGGATGGGCCTTTGTGTAAGCATGCAGTGAGACGTCACCTATCACTATAATCCACGATGGCGAAATATAATTGGCGAGACTAACTACGCTCTTGCTGCCTAATCGAAGTACAGTAGATTACTGGCTTAATCGGCCGCCCAGGCGCGGCTGACAAGACATCACCCCAAGGTCGTTGTTCCGAGACCGAGGAACCGGTGGTGCAGATAAATCGGGAATAGTCTGTTGGCGGCCTCGAGTCGCAGATGAAACTTTAGAGGATAAGGAGTAACTTGGTGGTCCGGGTCTTGGTTGCTCCCGACAATTTAGGCCGGAATAAGCATGTAGAAAGCGCAGATGTCACCTGTTTGGACGAGGGTTCAAATCCCTCCAGCTCCACTTCGTTTCACTTGGAGGGCTTTGAACCCTCCATTTTTCATTTTGCATCTTTTAGATGCGTCCCTCCAGTTCTACTACACTACACAACCTGAGGAATTTTCCCCTCGGGTTTTGTTTTTTTTAACACACTTTGCTGCTCACAACAAATAGCATTTCGAGACGGAAAAGCAAGAAAAATGAGACTATTTTTTATTTTTCGGTCATCATTTTGTTCATTAAAATATAAATACTTAATTTCGCGCCAAAATTTAAATGTGAAGCAAGTGTACATATTTAATAATAATTGCATACTAAGTAACAGACTCCTTTCGACTATTATGGCCGCAAGAAAATATTTGCTGTATGTATTTTTATGGATGCTCTTCGGCACCCAACCGTTGACAGCACAAAGTTTCAATAGCAACACGTCGCACAATGACACGCTCAAATTCCATGAGCGCTTGTCGTTCCGTACCAACACCATCGATTGGCTCCTGCTCCGTCCGAACATTGGCATGGAGTTCGATCTTCGTGCAGGTGACTACAACAAGTGGACCATTGGCGTGGATGCTCTCTACAACTGGAAAACCAAAGAGACCGATGTAAACCCTTACGTTTATGACATTATGCAGGTAACCTTAGAGGGCCGCAAGTACTATCGTACCCGCCGCCCAGACCGAGACCTGTATCCTGATGGCGTGGTAACCCGCGACACCAGCGTTCCTGCATTTGTGGGCTGGCTCAAATACATCACTCGCCTTGACAGAGCCAAAGCCCGCTCTTGGCGTGCTTACTACTGGGGTGCTTATGCTTCGGCCACTCAATACAGTTTCAAGTTTGGTGACACCGGCTACCAGGGCCCTGCTTACAGCGTAGGCGCCTCGTTTGGTTATGGCATCCCACTCTACGTGCTGGGCAATGGAACCATCGACCTTGAGATTGGTGGCCGTATTGGTGCTGCTATCACCAAATATGATGCCTACACCGTAGACTTTGAGGGTAACTGCTATCCATACTTGCCCGAGAAGAGCAAGGGATACCACTTCCTGCCCTATCCTGTCATTAACGACTTGCACCTCTCATTGGTTTACCGCACTCGCTCAATCCGCAATAAGTATCGCAAGCCAAACTTCGCCAAGGAGAAAGAGATGATGGAGCGTCAGTATGAAATTGATGCACGCCATGACTCTATCCTCGAGGCAAGACGCCTGCGCAAAGAGGAGATGCGTAGCCAGGTAGAGATTGTAGGCAAAGCTAAGAAGGCTAAGAAACTGCGCAAGCAGCGTGCCGACTCGCTGGGTGTAGCACTCGATTCTATTCCACTTACACCTGAGGAGATCAAGGCAAAGGCTCTCATCGACAAACTGGAACAGCAGAAACTCGAGGAGCAGCAAAGAAAGAACGAACAAAAATTGTTACGCAAAAAAGAGAAAGAAGATAAGCGAGTAGCTGACAACCTTGCCACTAAGGAGGCCAAGATGGCTTCGGACGAGGCAAAAAAGGCCTCAAAAGAGGCTAAGAAGGCTGCCAAACAAGCAAAAAAAGCAGCCAAGAAGGCCAGCACTGACGCTGACAGAAAGGAGATTGAACAATGAGAACCAGACTTAACTATCTTTTGGGCGGAGGCCTGCTTCTCAGCTTAATGGCAGGAGCTTGCGACACCATTGGCGTTGATGTGTGCGAAGATGCACATCCACACATCTCAAAGCTCGCAGTCAGCTACACCTGGCCAGAAGAAATGAGCACAGGGAAGACACCTAATAAATGTTGGATTATTGCCAACAGACCAGCCGACCCGCTCAGATATCTCTTTGGCTGGTTCCCTACAGAAACCGCTTCGTTCTACGGACGAGAGATGGCTTATCTCAACTACGACACAACCGAGACAAAGAAAGCCTATTTCGATGCCGACTCTATCAAGTGGTTCGAAAACAAGGCAACTCTCTATGATGCGCTCGACCACTGCGGTGTAAGACTTGGCGACTACCAGATGCTCACAACCAACTGTGCATACTACTACGAAATAGATTCGCTCGAGCAGTTCTTCCACAATCATGAGATCTTCCCCAAAGACCTCTATGTGCGATATAACACCGAGACGGTACCCGATAGCATCGACCCAGCCCTTCGCGACTGGATGGACTTCAACCCACAGTATCCTTTTGTAAAAGATATAGGCCCAGTCTTCTTCGACCAGCAGCTTGTTTCGGCCGTAAGAGGTCAAAGCACCGAAGTGCACTTCTCGCCTAAGGTCATTTCGCAGAAGATTGACCTGAAGTTCACAATTGCTTCGCAAAATGAGGAGGTGGTCATCGATTCCATTCGTGGCGAAATCTCAGGTGTGGTTCGAAGCAAGTCGCTCTTCAAAGGCTTCCTGAATATGGATGGCACCCAGTCGTGCCGCATGATATTCTCGACCCAAGTTCCTATTGACACGCTGCAAGGAACCAACACTCGCGTCTGGAGTTGCAACACCAGTCTCAACGTGCTGGGTCTGTGCGAACCAGCCAACGAGAAGATGCAGACAGGCCCTGGCATTGTTCACCTGGCTGCCTATGTGCACTATTACAAGCCAGCCGACCCAGTCAAGGGCACTCCTGAACGTCTTGTAAAGCGCACCATCTTCTGGGGCATCAACCTCTATCAGGCGCTTAAGAAAAATCCGGTCACCAAGCAGACCGAAGATTTGTATCACCACGTTATTTCAAGCAGTCACGAGACAATTGTCATTCCAAACATCCTCAAAATCGACCTCAAGGACTTTGACGATGATAAGCATATTGAGATCTGGCCTTCAGATCCAAATGGTGGTAATGGCGATTTTGATATCGAATTCTGAAAATATTAATCAATGAAAATAAATAAACTGACATACCCACTTCCCGCTCTGTTGTCACTCTTGGTGGCAGCGTGCGTCGATACTTATCCCGGCATCACTGAGGATATGTCAGGCACCAACATTGTTGACAGCGCTGGCATGAACGACACTGTGATGGTGCATGAGGAGTTCAAGCTCATCTCAGTGGGTATTAACGATCCATCTTATTATACTGTTTCGACCGACACCAGCCTCACATCGCGCGGCATGGGCAGTTTCGACTACTTGCGAAAAGACAGTCTGCGAAGCCTGATGTGGGATTCGGCCCGCTTCATGCTCTATGCTTTCCGTGACGATACCTTGGGCATCAACTTTAAAGTCACAAACAGCGAGGACTCTGCAGCCTGCCTGCTCGACAAGGTGCCTATGTGGGTGGCCGACCCAAGCAGCAACCTGCTCTCGTATGTCATTGACGAAGAGCACGACGGCCGACATCTCTGGATCAACAAGAACCCAGAAACTCCTTATCGCTTCTGGAGCTACTATATAGATAATGTGGACAGCCTTGTGGAGGAGCGCACCTCTGAGCACATCAAGCTCTCGTTCACCATCGATGGCTCTCAGGACATCCTTGCAGGTACTGCCGAAATGACAACCAAGCAGTGGAATAAAGTCAAGAATGACGACAGCCTGAACACACTTTATACAAAGTATCTGCTTCAGGGTCGCCCAATGAGAAATCTCTACAGCACAACCTCTGCGCTGAATGACATTATTCCTATTATCAATTACAAGCATCAGCTGGTGCGCTTCAAGTTCGAGCTTTATCCTGGAAACAAGGAGTCGGACAAGATGATCATCGATAGCATCAAAGTGCTGACCAGAACCCACGGACATTTGGTAGTTGCTTCGAACGAGAGCAAAGAATCGGTCTGCACTTTCGATGCCACCCCAACTGAATGGGTCAACCTCCCTGAATGGAACAACAAGAGCACCCTCGACTCTGCTCGCTACATCAACCGATGGGATCCTAAATATGAGGTTGATGGCACCCGAGTATATCACAGAAAGTGCCTCAAGGTGGGCGAAAGCTTGTTGATTCCACCTACAGATTCGCTGCGCATTCAGCTCTTTGCTCGCCAGCAAATCGGCGACACTTTGGTTGATCCTTACCAGCACATCAATGGTGGCAACATCGTAACCATGCGCTATGCGAAAGGATTCAAGGCCGGCAATCTCTACACCATTCGTGTAGTTTTGTATGGCGAAAAACCATATACTGCCGACGCAGTCCTCTCTGGCTGGGAACCTGGTGTGGATATTGTTACAAATCCCGAAGACGAGAACTTCAAACCTTGGTAAAGAATAAAGATATAACAACGCAATGAATAGTAAATATCTTCTTATTTCGCTTATTGGCTTGGCCTTGACTACAGGCTGCTCTGACGAACCACTTAGCTCGTCAGACAATCGTCCTGGCAACTCAAACCAGTCGGGCCCAATCATTGACGACAACGCCCCACAGCCCATCACCCTGAACATCGGAGGTCTGGGACTTAACACCAATGTTGAGTCTCGTGGCTTCGGCACTGTAGGTGACTTGAAGGGCAAAGAGGAGAATGTATGGCATGGAGAGAAGCTCTTTATCTATGCTGTGAATCGTGGTGCCAAGGATTTTAGCCAGCCTTTTGTTGATGCCGATCAAGAGATTCCAACCTTCCTCAAGGGCGGTTTTCTGCAGGAATCGTGGTGCGGTGAGCCTGCTTCGGCCCCTTACGCCACCGACAATGGCAAGATCGAGTTCAACGATAGCGTTGCAAAATATAAATACTACCCACTCAATGGTGCCTATAACTTCATGGGCTATCATCTGGATGATGCAGAGATTCTCTCTTCGGGCATTGCAGCCGACACCACCGGAGCTATCGATATCAACTTCAAGATTGATGGCTCTCAGGATGTTATGACCGCACAGGCTCGACTGACACAGATGGATACTATCCGATTCATCAAATCTCTTATTATCAACGAGAAGTTGGATTCGGCTCACTATTCACTTTACTATGACTCAGTGCGTCATAGACTCTCTACCAAGCTCTCTGCTGCCAACCGAGAGATTATTGAGAAAGAACTCACTATGCGCCACTATAGCTCATATAGTAACCGCCGTGATGTAATGCCTAATCTGAACTTTAAGCACGAGCTCTCACGTATCACCTTCCAGGTAGTTGGCGGTGATGCGAACGCGGTTGTTCGTCTGAGCAATCGTCCAAAGATCAAGATGAACGCGTGGGTTCGCCAGCGTTACATGAAGGGCGATTTCTTTACTCATAATGGTGCCAACTACATGGTAAGAACCGACATGCAGGACGCTTTGACTGAAGCTGAGCTCTTTGGCAACGAAAAGAACAAAAACAAGTTCCTGAAGTTGCTCAATTTCTCTCTCTCCGATTCTAAGAGCAAGGGCGATACCATTATGTATAAGAATGAGGTTTATAAGTTCATCTCGAAATACAATGGTGATGCTCCTACCTGGGAACAGCTCGAGACAAGAATGAACAACATCACCAGCACCTTGTTGAAATTTAAGGCTGGTAAGAGCTACTACCGCGGCGAATGTGTGGTTGGCGCTAAAGACACCGTATGGATTGTAGAGCACAGCATGAAGAATGTTAGCACATGGAATGCGCTGCGCGATAGCTGTATCCTCTTCCAGCAGGGTGTATTTGTTTCGAAAATCGAATTGCTCGATATGAAGGATGAGGCAACCATGCGCCTCACAACCGACTCGCTCAAGTTCATCCCATCGAACGACGAAACTGCAAGCACAAACACTTTTGTATTGAAGCAGCGTCCAACTAAGAACTTCCAGTATGGTGATTCGCTCGTTGAACTTCAGCCTGCAGGCCCTTCATTCACCCTTCAGGAGTATAACGCAGACCCAACCAATGCAACACGTGTTGGTGAAAGCATGATGATTATGCCAGGTGAATCGAAACTTTTGGCCAACATCTACATCACCGAATATGTAGATAACCAGGGCAATTTGCTCGATGATGCCAACATGCTGGGCGACCATCGCACCAAGGTGTATAAGGGCACAAGCATCGTAGCAAACAGCAAGAAAAAGGATGCTAAATTCGAAGCTGGCAAGAGCTACACCGTGACCATCACCGCTTTTGCTATGCAGGGCATCGAGGTCAACACTGCACTGACTGCATGGGCCGCAGGTGGTTCGAGCGTTGTGGATCCTGAGAAGCAGCTCTTCGATAGCTTGAAGACTGTTACCATGCCACCTGCATTCTATGGCATTTGTGACACTGTACCTGGAGCTAATTTCGACGTAACCAATGGCAAGGAATGGCGACCAGACGATAACAAGCAGACTGTAAGCTACACTACCAAGGGCGTACACTGGTTCGCTATCCATGATGGTTATAAAGTTACTAAGTGGGTTAACAAAGAAAATGAACGCGACTACCTCAATCCTGGCGAGGGATTGGAGAAGCAGCTGATTCAGACTGAGCACGTTTATAAGTTCTCTATCAACATCAGTGCTACCCAGAAGAAGGAGTTCATCTATCGTCTATACTACACTGTTGACGATTCTGAACAGCATGATCCTTACACTCAGGAGAAGCGTACTTATCTGGTCAATGTGGTACGCAAATAATGCTAACCAACAATCAGGTAACTAAAGTATAAGTCAAAACTGAATATATATTCTTAAAATGAAGAAATATTTTCTCTTGGCAAGCATCGCCATGTTGTTTGCCTGTTGTAACGACGAACTCAACAACGCGAGCGAAATAGATCCTATCGTAGATGAGGAGGCATACTTGGACCCAGAACCTGTGGTTTTGGGAGCCTTCTCTGATGTTACCTTGTCAAGCCGTGCAACGATTCTCGAAAAATGGGGTGCAGATGACAGCATAGGTATATTTGGCTTGTGCAGTAAAGCAACACTCAAAGGCGCTGCTTCCTGGGAGGATACCGTCAAAATCGAAAATCACCCAGACAACCAGCCTGCTATTCTTAAGAATGTTCGTGCTTTGCCTGTTGACACCACAATTACATTTGGCAAAAACGTGGATTATTACTATCCTCGTCAGTCAACACGTAACTATCGTTTCTACGGCTACTATCCTTATAGCTATGCCTATTCTTGGGACAAGGATGCAAAGCAATATTATGTAACTGGCAAATTTGACGGACAAACTGATATTCTTGCAGGCACGTCAGAGTACACTAGTGAACAGAAGTGGAATGCAAAGTTCATTCGCGAACAGAAGCAAAAAGGCGATAGCAGCAAATTTGCTCCCAAGATTGAGTTCAAGCACATGACTGCTCAGTTGCAAGTTTTGCTTAAACAAGGAGATAGCTTCGATGCATCAAAAGAGTATTGCCAGATTGACAGCATTTATTTGATGCTGCCCAACAAATACAAATTGATTATTGCGGACGAAGCAAAAGCCACATACAATTATACAAGCAAAGTGCTCCCACAATCAATCATATTTGACAAAAATGCTACAAAAGACACATGTTGTGTTTTGAAACCATATGAAGATATCACAGCTAGTGGTGCTAAGATTGGCAACTATAATAAGTACAAAACCAACAAGTATGTCATTGCTTGGCCAAAGGATCATGAGAAAATTCAGAATGATTCGGTTTACAATGATTTGATATTTGTTCCCGCAGGCACATCAGAATATACTATTAACATCATCTTCAAACCTTTCACTGGTTCTGACGGCAAACCAATAGTATATAAAACAAGTGCAAAAATCGTAAGTAATAAATTCACTGGCAATCCTTCCACATTCAAGGCTGGCACAGCCTATCGTGTTGTTCTAACCATCAATGGTTTGTCAAGCACAAGAGCAACTGTAGATGTGGCAAAGTGGCAAAACGGTGGATCTGCCGAAAGCGATTGTACCCCAAAAATCAAATAATATGCTGAACCTATTTAAAAAACGTGTTCTGCTCCTGATGCTCTGCCTGACTGCTTGGTGTGGTCAGTGCCTCTATGCGCAGAAGGTTGCCATCAAGATGGATGCAGCCAAGGCTTCTATGTGGATGCCAAACCTCGGTGCTGAGTTCGCTATTGGTGACAGTTACAGTTTCGATGTATCGGTATTCGGCTCGAACAAGATCTGGAATCAGGACTGGAAGATGTTTGCCGTTCAGCCAGAGTTCCGTTGGTGGATCAGTGGCCGTCAGATGGCTCGCTTCTATGTGGGTGTTACTGCCATTGCCATGCACTACAACATCGACTACTCAAAGTATGAGCACAAGGGAGACCTTGCCGGCGGCGGTTTGACCTTTGGTTACTCTTGGTACATCTCTCCTCGCTGGTCTGTTGAGGCATACGGCGGCTTCGGTGCTATCGCTTACAAAGAAAACAGATATAAGAACAGAAAGATATACGAAGACTACAATCCTGAAAAGAAGGAATATGGCAATGCCAGCGGCTGTATGCTGGTACCTGCTAAGTTGGGCGTCTCTTTCTCTTACATCCTGAAATAATTGAGATAATACGTTTTTTGTTGATACAATGACAAAAATTGATTTGAAAATATTCACCCTATTGCTGAGTTGGCTTCTTCCAGTTCAGTTGCTTGCACAGGCATTCATCTACCCTTCAGGCACACTGCGTAACGAGAAGGGCGAGCCTTTCGATGCTTCGGTTTATCCTCGCGTACTCTTTTATGACACTGAGGCTGAAGCAAAGGAGGACTATGAGCGTCTGAACGCCAAACCACCTAAGCAGCCCCTCACCGACCATGTCGTTGAGGTGGACGAAGCTGGCTATTTTGCCATTGAAGATGGTGTGAGCGAAGCAGGTTGGCTTATCTTCTTTGTAGATAACGGCACTCCTAAACTCGAGAAAATCAATGGCCGCAAGAAGATAGATGTGAAAATGTCGGGCGCTATCAACCTGAAAGGCGTCACCATTGACCATACCCGCCCAGACAAACCCGTGGAGATTGTTCCAGTGGTATTCGACAAATGGATCAGAATGCAGAACATGATTCCTGTGCCACAAGAGATGGCTCAGTCGAACTATCGTCTCATTTTCCAGCCTTATCTGCTCGAATATGCTGATGGCAAGAACGCAGACACCATTGAATGGTGCCGCCCTGTTGTGGCTGATGGTAGCGAGTTTCATGCCACACAGAAGAGACGCATGGGCTTTGATATGCGCAACGACAAACTGAACAACTACCTCTCTCCAGAGAACTTGGCCAGCGGCAATATGGTGATGTGGAGAGACTCGGTTGAGATGCCAAACCCAAGAAGCGGTAAGTATCGTGTATTCGGCATCACCAACATGGAGGATTATAGCAGCACCGTGTATTATGACAACTATGTCATGGTTCGCGGTTTGCGTCGCCCACTCAAATATCTTGAGGTAGCTCCTTGCACTGTCGATCTCGACCCAATGAAGCAAAACCCCAACACGGGCAAATATCTCTATGTACGCAATCCACAGAAGGAGTCGCACTCGTCAGACAACGAGTTGCACCTCACCTTCCTCTATAACTCTCCTCAGCTTGACCCTGTAAATCCGAAGAATGAACAGGAGATGAACCTGCTGATTTCGAGCCTGACCGAAGTATTCCGTACTAAGGGCGCCAGTGTGCGTGAGGTTCGTTTTGTGGGTATTTCTTCACCTGAAGGTAGCTATCAGGGCAATATTTCGCTCTCAAGAGCACGTATTGCAACCGTCAAGAATGCAGTTGTAAGCCGTCTGTCGGCTATGGGTCGTGCCAACTTTGTAGCACCAGAAGAGGCAGGTGTGGCACCTTGGGATTCGGTAGTACCACTGCTGCAGAAAATGGGCTATTACGAAACAGCCCGCAAGGTAGAAGAGATTTGCAACAGTACTACCAACCACGATATGCGCTCGAACCGCATTGCGGCATTGGATGACTATGAGAGTGTAGTCAAGAGCGTATTCCCACAGTTGCGTAAGGTAACCTGTCACTGCCGCTTCGAGATTTTCCGTAAGCCAACCGACAAGGAGATTCTCCAAAGCTACAACACAGACCCAGCCTATCACAATGGCACAGTCGAAGTGCCTCTCTATGAATATGGTCGTCTTTTTGAGTTGCTCAAGGATTCTGTTCCTGTAAGAGAAATGGAGGCGCTCTACAAGCGAGCCTTGGACCTTTCTTTCAAACTCAAGCGTCCTTGGCACTTGCCTGCTAACCTGCTGGCAACCTCTTATCTGCAACGCGATACAGTTGATTTGAACGTACTTCGACCATTCCTTGACTTCAAGGGTAAGATCAACCAATACTCTGACTTGAAGAATATGGAGGAGCTTTGGGCCAACCAGATGCTGATGTATATGAAGGCATACGAAGGCGATACAGCCCGCTTCATGGCTCAGGAACTGGAGAAAGCAGCAGATGTGGATATTGACAACTACGATTTGCCTCTCAGTTTTGCCAACCAGGCAGAGTTCCAGACCAACCAGCGCGTATTGACAACATTGCTCAATTCGAGCCCTCAGAATAAGGTTGTGATGTTCCTGGCTATGTCTGATGACTCTTACGACCAGTCGGCCTTAGAGGCTTGGAAAGATCTTGACCAGAGCAAAGCCGTAACCTGGTATTTACGCTCGGTAATTGAGAGCCGCATCGACCCAGAATGTGAAAATGAAGAGGGACACGAAGCATTACTCAGATGCAGGGAGCTTGACGAGAGATTCTATGAAGAGAGCGAATTTGATGCCGATCTTTCAGGTCATCTCGTAAGCTTTGCCAAAGGCCCTTGGCTGGCTAAACAAAAATCAGCACAATAAATTAACAAAAAAACGAAACAGCTTTGAAGCGTAGATTACTATATAGTATGACCGTATTGGCCTGCTGCCTCATGGGCAGCGGGGCAACTCACGCGTCGGCACAAGAGGCCGATTCAACCACTACTGCAAAGAAAACGCCTAAAGGCTTCAATGCGCTTGAGTATGTGAACCAAGGCATCTGGAGAGGCAACAACCTGCCTTTCTCGAACAAGCAGTGGCATGACAATATTTATATATTTGCCGGTGTGGGTGCAGAGGGTCTTTCGAACAACAAGCTCGACCTCAGTCTTGGTACAATGACTTATGTGGGCATTGGTAAAGATGTAACAAAGAACCACACCCTGCGTCTGGCCTTTGACTACACCAACAACCGCCGCACCATTGGCGACCCGCTGGATAGATGGGGCGTTTCACTGGCACACCTTTTCAATATCTCGGGCTACACTATGGGCTACGACCCCAACCGCCGCATTGAGTTCTCAACTCTTGTGGGTGGAGGTTATCAGCACTCAGACTTAGGTAGCAAGAGCGCCTCTGGTTTCAGAGGATGGGTAGGCTTTCAGGCAAAATTTCACGCACAGCGCCACATAGATTTGGCTTTGGAGCCCTTCCTGGGCATCAGCACCTACAAGTTGATGATGGCAGAGAGACCTGACCGCCTTTACCAGCTCACTTATGGTGCCAGCTTTAATGTGAGATATAAATGGCATCACGACCAGTTTGAATATCACAATCGTGCCAGCCATCTTATCTATGGCAACTTCTATTCGGCCAGCATGGGTGCAGCCATGCCTATCTCAGATCTTGAGGGTTTTGGTGTAGGTCCGACAGCTGCCATTGGTTTGGGTCGATGGATGGTACCGGGTTTGGGTGTCAAACTGACATTCACTGGAGCAAACATGACCTGGCACAAGGCCGACTATTCGGCTGAGGTGACCGAAGACAAGCCATACGTTCGCAACGAGAATACCAGTTATCTGGGTGGACGTCTGGAGTTGGTTTGGGAGCCAACCATCTTCTTCCATCGATATAACGAATACAAGAACTTCCAGCTTCGTTTCCTGGCAGGTGGCGAGTTCGGATATATGGAGAAGAAGAATTACAACCGACCCATCACTGGCATGTATGGCGGCCCTACTGCAGCCATTCAGTTTGCTTATCGTTGCGAAGAGGACAAACTGCTTTATATTGAGCCTCGCTTCACCATGGCCAACTATCAGGTGCCTTATGAGCGCATCAAGGCATACAAACATTTTGCAGACAACATGATAAGCCTGAATGTGGGTATGGAGGTGAACGAACCTGTTATCTCGCGCAGAAAGGTGAACGCCTACCTTCGACCCTATTTCCGCAAGATGTTACTCTTCAATTTGGAAGGCGGCATCAATGTCCCCATCTTCCCTACTCACTATGCTAAAAACATCAAGCCTGGCACCTATCTTGGTTTGATTGCTCATTATCACTTGACACCGGAACATGGTTTTGCTGTTCATGCCGACTACAACCACCTCAACCTGGACATGGAGAAGGGTAAGCAGTCTGTACACTTGGTATCGTTGACTCACCAATATCGATTGGATGCAACCAACGCCATCTTAGGCTATGACCCCAAGCGCAGATATCATCTGGCTGTCTTTGCCGGCCCGACAGTGAGCTACAGAGTAAAACTCGACAGCAATCAGTCAGATAAGATTTATGTAGGTGCAGAAACAGGATTCCAGATTAAGTATAACTTCACAGAATACTTTGGTTTCTACCTGTCACCACAAATCAAACTTTATCCAACCGACATTCTCCAGAACGGAAGTGACGGCCTCGACAGAATTGTTAACATCGCTGCCGGCGTGCAGTTCAAATTGTAATCTCAGTAAAAAGTATCAATATGCTTAAAAAATACAACCGTCTGTTCGGCGCCTTCTGCGCTGTTTCAGCCCTCATGAGCCTCTCGACAGCATGTTCTTCAGACAACAATCTGGAGAACGATATGGAGAATCTTGAGGAAAGAGAAGCTATCCAATTGAACTATACATGCCCTACTCTTGAAGTTGAGAGTAGAGGTTACGGCAGTGTAGGTCCATACATTGGCAAGGATTCCATAATCTGGAACAAGTATCCTGTTTATGTTTATTCTATCTTCAGAGAGGCAGATGATTTCAACTTCGATGTTCAGGACGAAGATCATCTTGTGCCAACATTCCTGTTAGGTGGCAAAGACTCTCTTTATATGGGTCACAGAGGTACTGTATATTCAAAAGAAACAAAAGGCAGCATCTCTTTCTCAAATACCACATATTACCCAATGGTGGGCACATACCGCTTTATGGGTTATCACGTCGATGATGCCAAAACTACAGCAGCAAAAAAGATTGAAAATGCCTCAAAACTGCAGATTGATGTAGAGTATGATGGCACTCAGGATATCATGGTGGCTACTGACACCAAATATTATTCGACACAAACTGCACGAAAGGGACAGATTCCGAACCTTGTCTTCAAACATCAGCTTGCCCGTCTCAATGTTTACGTTGTTGCAGGTGATACCTCGGCTGTTGTTAGAAACCCCAAGGACACTCTTGGCATCAAGACCAAAATGACCAAAGCATACAACAATGATAAAGATAAAGTATTTGTAAAGAAACAGGGTGTATTCCTTGATTCTCTCTTTATCAACGACCAGTTCAGCAAGGGTTATCTTTTGGTTTCTGCCGATTCTTGTGCATGGCGCTTTACAACTGACAAGAAGGCCAACTTTAAGATGGCAATGGACGCAAAAATGATTAAGGACAACTTGAATGGCGGACAGATAACCAAGGTTCCTCAGTATTTAGGAGAGGTTCTTGTAAAGCCTGAGACCAGTTACTATACTGATTTTAACATCTCAGAATACGTTAATCAGATTCCTGATACAATTGCTCCAGACAAACGTCATAGAAAATACAGCAAAATCAAGATTGCTCCACCTAAGGGAAAGACCAGATTCTCGCCCGGTTACAGCTACGACGTGAAGATTACTGTTTATTCAATGGAGAATATTGCAGTAACGGCACAGTTGACCCCATGGAACCCTGGAGGTAGCACAACGATTGATCCAGACAATTAAATAATCATTCCATAAATAATTAGGGCAGCCTCATTTGAGACTGCCCTAACTTATTTTATCATTAACAAGATTTACTTGATAATCTGCTCCAACTCGCTTACATTCTTCTGAACATCCTCATCGCTCACCTCATAGTCGTGAAGCGAACCAGAAAGATACTGATCGTAAGCGCTCATATCGATAAGACCATGGCCTGAGAGATTGAAGAGAATTACCTTCTCCTCACCAGTCTCCTTGCACTTCTCTGCCTCACGAATAGCTGCTGCAATAGCGTGGCATGACTCAGGAGCAGGAATGATGCCCTCAGCCTTGGCAAAGATAAGACCCGACTTGAAGGTCTCGGTCTGCTGAATATCAACAGCCTCCATATAACCATCCTTCAAAAGCTGAGAGATGATAACACCAGCACCATGGTAACGAAGACCACCTGCATGGATGTTGGCTGGCATGAAGTTGTGACCCAAGGTGTACATAGGGAGCAATGGAGTAAGACCAGAGAGATCACCAAAATCATACTGGAACACACCACGGGTAAGCTTAGGACATGACGCAGGCTCTGCTGCAATGAAGCGAGTCTTCTTGCCATCCTTGATGTTGTGGCGCATGAATGGGAACGAAATACCACCGAAGTTTGAACCGCCACCGAAGCAGCCAATCACAACATCTGGATATTCGCCTGCCATCTCCATCTGCTTTTCTGCCTCAAGGCCGATGATGGTCTGATGCAAAGCTACGTGGTTGAGTACAGAGCCCAATACATACTTACAGTTAGGAGTAGTCATGGCCAACTCAACTGCCTCAGAAATAGCTGTACCCAAAGAACCCTGGTTCATAGGGTCCTTGGTGAGGACATCCTTACCAGCACGGGTTGACATAGAGGGCGAAGGAGTTACCTGTGCACCAAAGGTCTGCATAATAGAGCGACGATAAGGCTTCTGCTCGTACGAAATCTTTACCTGATATACAGCAGCCTCAATGCCAAATACTCGGGCAGCATAAGAAAGAGCTGCACCCCACTGACCAGCACCTGTCTCGGTAGTGACATTAGTGATACCTTCCTGCTTGCAGTAGTAAACCTGAGCAAGCGCCGAATTGAGTTTATGAGAACCAATAGGGCTCACACTCTCATTCTTGAAGTAAATGTGGGCAGGAGTACCCAAAGCCTTCTCCAAACCATAGGCACGAACCAATGGAGTAGAACGATAGTATTTATAAAGATCACGCACCTCTTCTGGAATATCAATCCATGCATCGGTGGTGTTGAGTTCCTGATGGGCCAATTCCTTGGCGAAAAGTGGATAGAAATCCTCCTCCTTCATAGGCTGCTTGGTAGCAGGGTTAAGTGGAGGAAGTGGCTTGTTAGGCATATCTGCCTGAATGTAATACCACTGGCGAGGGATATCCTCTTCTGCCAGGAAGTAACGCTTCTGTTTTGTGCTCATTGTTCTTTACTTTTTTAGACAATATTTAGAATAAACGGCACAAAGGTAAGCAAAATATCGCAACACACAAAGAAAAATGTAAAAAAAATTGCAGATTCACTTTATTTTTGTTAACTTTGCACAAGTTAAAACCATATATGTTGTATCATGAACAAGACCTGTATTTCTACATTCCTATCGGCCACAATGGCCCTGACTGCGTTCGCACAGAATGCTAACACCCCTGCAGGAACAACTGCACAAGACGAAAAAGTAGCGTTTCTTTTCACCTATTTCACTGGCAACTCGCCCGAACATGAGCAGATCTGCTTCGCTCTCTCAGACGACGGCTACAATTACACCTTGCTCAACCAGGGTTTGCCTGTCATTAAATCAGATTCTATAGCCTTCACTCAGTGTGTTCGCGACCCACACATCCTTCGCTCGGAGGATGGCAAACACTTCTACATGGTTGTGACCGATATGAAGAGTGATCTGGGCTGGGCTTCGAACCGTGGCATGGTACTGCTTAAGTCGGATGACTTGATCAACTGGCAGCACTCTGCCATCAACATCCCCACCAAATATCCTGAGAAGTGGAAGAATGTGACCCGCGTCTGGGCCCCAGAGACCATCTATGATAAGGATGCCGGCAAATATATGGTGTTCTATTCGCTGCTTACCAACGATGGCAAGTGTGAATATGACAAGATTTTCTACTCGTATGTGAACGAAGACTTCACCGACCTGGAGGGCGAGCCTCAGTACCTTTTCGACAGCGGTTCGGCTACCATCGATGGTGACATTGTATATAATGAGGCCGATGGCAAGTTCCATCTCTTCTATAAGAGCGAAGCTTATGGTGGTATTCTGCAGGCGGTGGCCGATCGTCTTACTCCTGCCCCTGGACAGAAACCAGGCAGCCAGTGGACCAAACTTGAGGGACATGTTGAATTGGGCACAGGCGCTCCTAAAGACCCACGCGCTGTGGAGGGTGTTGGTGTTTGCAAGAGCCTGGATGGTAAGTCGTGGGTGGTAATGTATGACTGCTACATGGAGGGACACTATCAGTTCTGCAAGTCTGAAGATTTGAAAACCTTCCAATGGGTAGCCGACACCCAGACCTCTGGTATGTTTACCCCTCGTCACGGCACCATTCTCCCTATCACCCAAGCAGAGAAAGATCGTCTCATTGCACAATGGGGCGACGGCAAGAACCCAATCCTGCCAGGTTTCCATGCCGACCCAGAGGTGCTTTACAGCAATTTGACCAAGAAATATTATATCTATTCGACCACCGATGGAACTCCTGGCTGGGGCGGACATGACTTCAGTGTCTTCTCTTCGTCAGACCTGGAAACCTGGACCGATGAGGGCAAGATGCTCGATGTGAAGGGCGATCAGGTGAAGTGGGCTGTTGGCAATGCATGGGCTCCATGTATCATTGAAAAGAAGGTTGCTAAGAACGAAAGTTCGACCGGCTATAAATATTACTTCTATTTCTCAGCTCACAACCCTGTGACCAATACCAAAGAGATTGGTTGTGCCGTGGCAGAGAATCCTGTAGGTCCGTTTGTAGATTGTGGCCACCCAGTTATCACCAAGGCTCAGCGCCCTGAAGGCCTCGGTGGACAAGAAATTGACGTTGATGTATTCTGCGATCCAAAGTCTGGCAAATACTACCTCTACTGGGGCAATGGCTATATGGCAGGTGCAGAGCTTAACGACGACATGACTTCGGTTAAGCAAGAGACTATTGTAGATATGACCCCTAAGGGCGGTACTTTGGCCGATTATGCTTATCGCGAGGCTCCATACGTAATTTACAGAAAGGGCACATACTACTTCCTCTGGAGTGTAGATGACACTGGCGCCGATAACTACCATGTGGCTTATGGCACAAGCAAGAAACCTCTCGGCCCTATCGTCGTAGCCGAAGAACCTGTTATCTTGCAGCAAGACCCTGCCAAGAAAATCTATGGAACGGCTCACAACTCTGTACTGCAGCTTCCGGGCAAGGATGAGTGGTATATTGTTTATCACCGCATCAACGGAAACTACCGTGAACGCCAGCTCTCACCTGGCACTCACCGACAGGTATGCATTGACCGAATGAAGTTTGACAAGAAGGGCAGAATCCTCCCTGTGCAACCTACCTGGTAATAAGAAAAAACAGATAGAAAAGATTATCCACATGCTTGTGAACAACTCTGTTCATAAGCATGTGGATAACTTTATGAATAACTCTCAAAAT
>JAUNCV010000142.1 GCA_030526445.1 Bacteroidales bacterium
GCTGTTGGATGTGGTGATTGTAAAAAATCTGCTACACTCATAATATATAAATTTAATGGCACAAAGATAGTGATATAAATATAAACACCAATAATACAAAGAGGATTATTCTGTAATAAACGTAAAAAACAGCGATAAATTCTGCCATTTTCATCTTTATATTATATAATGTATATGAAGTAGGCCTCAAGTATAATTAATCTTACCAAATTACGCAGATAAAAAATGAGCAATAAGATTTTTCATCCTATTGCTCATTATAACAATCAATAGATTTTCTCTCGAAGAGCCTTTACACGCTCGTCTGAGATATAATCATCAAATTCTGTACGCTTATCGATAATGCCATTAGGACCCAATTCGATAACACGATTGCAGACAGTCTGAATGAACTCGTGGTCATGGCTGGCCATGAGAATCACGCCCTTGTAGGTCTGAAGATTGTTGTTGAAGGCCTGAATAGACTCCATATCGAGGTGGTTGGTTGGCGAATCGAGGATGAGAGTATTGGCATTGGTCATCATCATACGGGCAATCATACAACGGATCTTCTCACCACCCGAAAGAACGCTAGCCTTCTTGAGCACTTCCTCATCGCGGAATAGCATTCGGCCAAGGAAGCCCTTGAGGGTGATTTCAAGTGTATCCTTCGAGTACTGAGCAATCCAATCGACCATGTTAAGGTCGGTATTGAAGAAGGCTGAATTGTCGAGTGGCAAATAAGCTGTAGTGATAGTCTGACCCCAGCTGTAGGTTCCCTCATGATCCTTGTCTTTGCCATTAATAATCTCGAAGAGAGCAGTCATAGCTCGTGGATCGTGAGAGATGAACACCACCTTATCGCCTGGCTCTATCTGGAAATTCACATCGCGGAAGAGAGTCTGACCCTCAATCTGTTTGCCAAGGCCCTGAACTTCGAGCACCTTGTTGCCCACCTCACGCTCTGGGGTGAAGACAATACCCGGGTAACGACGTGTTGATGGCTGAATTTCCTCAACATTAAGCTTCTCAAGCATCTTCTTACGCGAAGTTGCCTGCTTTGACTTTGCCACATTGGCAGAAAAGCGACGAATAAACTCCTCAAGTTCCTTCTTCTTCTCCTCAGCCTTCTTATTCTGCATCTGCTGCTGACGGAGCGCGAGCTGAGAAGACTGATACCAGAATGAATAATTGCCGGCAAAGAGCGAGCACTTGTTAAAGTCGATATCAACGGTATGAGTACAAACCTGATCAAGGAAGTGACGGTCATGAGAAACCACAAGTACGGTATGTTCGAAGTTACCAAGGAAGGTTTCGAGCCATGTTACGGTCTCAAGGTCAAGGTCATTGGTAGGCTCATCGAGCAAAAGGTTATCTGGATTACCAAAAAGTGCCTTTGCCAACATGACACGCACCTTCTGCTTAGCTGGGATATCGCCCATGAGCATGTAGTGCAAATCCTCCTTGATGCCGAGGCCAGAGAGCAGGGTAGCAGCGTCGCTCTCAGCGTTCCAGCCATCCATTTCGGCAAATTTCTCTTCGAGCTCGGCGGCACGCATACCATCCTCTTCAGTCATTTCTGGCTTCTCGTAGATGGCGTTCTTCTCCTCCATGATGCTGTAGAGCACATCATTACCGCGGAGCACGGTGTCGAGCACAGTATACTGGTCGTATTTGGTGTGATCCTGCTCGAGCACAGAGAGGCGCTCGCCCGGGCCCATCTCATAGGTGCCGCGGGTTGGGTCGAGCTGGCCGCTCAACACGCGCAGGAAAGTTGATTTGCCGGCGCCGTTTGCACCGATAATACCATAGCAGTTGCCTGCTGTGAACTTAAGGTTTACGTCCTGGAAAAGCACACGCTTACCAAACTGGACGCACAGGTTGTTTACTGAAATCATTACTTTTTATAATATTTGGGTTAATTTATCAAAAATGAATGGTACCATCAAGATTCTCATTGTTTCTATGCTGATTAATACCGCCTCGAGCCGATACTTCCTTGAGTTGCTGGAACTGTTCGGAAGTGCGATTATAGGATGGCATACGTTCGAGCAATTCAATAAGTTGCTCATTGGTTAGATCCTTGTCATCCATCAGATAGTAACGCGAACGAACATCATTCTGTATAATGCCATTGGCAGTCTCTTCTCCATAAAAACGACGAATAGAATTTATACCCTCGATTGGAGTACTGGCTTGCTGTGGTGTTGATGCTGATGAAGTTGGCTTAGGCTCAACTGGAGCTTCAACTACTGGTGTCTCTGAAACAGCAGGAGCAGCCGCTGTAGTCGCTGTATTTGAGAGGGTAGCCTGGAACTGTGCCATCATGGCTGCCATCTGCTGCTCGTGCATACGCTGCATCTCAGCCAACCTTGCCGCCATCTGATCTTCGAGCAACTTCTTTTGAGCATCGAGGGCATCCTGAGTCGACTGTCGCTCAGCATCTTCCTTCTCAGCAGCAATTGCTGCCTGGCGTTGAGCCTCCTCTTCTGCAGCCTTGCGGTCAGCTTCGGCTTTCTGAGCAGCGGCTTCTGCCTGACGTCGAGCCTCTTCTTCTGCAGCCTTGCGCTCGGCTTCCAAAGTCACTTCGGGAGCTTCAATATCAATATCTGAGACATCGAAACCAGAAGCAAGGACAATGATACGCACATCGTCACCCAGGGTGTTATCTACCATGGCACCCCATATTACCTCTATCTCAGAGCTAAGACCATCGACAAAGTTCGAAAGTTCGCCAATCTCAGCCATAGAGACTGGATTACTCTCAGAGAAGCAAAGTTCAAAGAGAAGGCGCTTGGCATGAGTAATCTGGTTATCCTGTAACAAAGGAGAACTGATAGCCTCCTTGATGGCAGCAGTAACACGACCTTCGCCCTGAGCCACACCGGTAGAAATAAGCGCAACTCCACTATCTTTAAGAGTCTTTTCCACATCGGCAAAATCAAGGTTCATGTAACCTGTCACATTGATAATATCTGAGATACTCTTTGCTGCAACAGTAAGCGTATCATCTGCTTTCTTAAATGCATTGAAGAAGTTGAGATCAGGATAAATCTCTACCAAACGATTATTGTTAACGACAAGCAATGCATCGACATACTGACGAATAGCTGCCACACCCTTGAGTGCCATTAAAATCTTTTTCTGTCCCTCAAACTTAAATGGTATGGTAACAATACCAATAGTAAGAATGCCCAATTCATGAGCTATCTTAGCCACAACAGGCGAAGCACCCGTACCTGTTCCACCACCCATACCAGCAGTGATGAAAACCATCTTGGTGCCATCGCTTAGTGCCGCACGAATGGCATCTTCACTCTCAACTGCATACTGCTGAGCAACCTCCGGCTGTGCACCCGCTCCCAAGCCCTCTTTTGATATCTGAAGTTTATTAGGAATCTTCGATGCCTTAAGCGCAGCTTTATCGGTATTAATAATGAGGAACGAAACATCCTGAATGCCCGCACCCTCACGATACATATTTTCTACAGCGTTTGAACCACCACCTCCAACACCAACGACCTTGATAATGCTCTTTGCTTCTTCGGTCACTTCCTGATAGGCAAAAGGAACAGTATCGCTGAGTTCCTGCTCTTGCAGTGGCTGATTGTTAATATTTTCAAAATTATTTTCCATTGAAGTATATTTTTTCTATGTTGAGAGGGTGTTATTGGCTGTCATCAAGACCCGAGAAGAGATCTCCGATGAAGTTCTTTAATCTATTACCCTTTTTGTTCTCTTTATGTTCTTGTGGTGCCACAGTCTGACGTGCAGTGGCAGGCTTTCTGATTATCACCTGAGGCGTTGCCACATTATCAGGCTCTCGCTGATAGATGGTACGCTGTTTCATTTCACAATCTTCATTACAAGACTGTAACATGGTCATCAGCTCTGAAAGATATGGTTTTCTGTCAGATTGGAAGAATATGATACTATTGCAGCCTCGAGTTTCTATGCTCTGCACATTAAGACGATTATGGAAAAGGTTTGTCAATCCCTTCTGTGTAGAAGCACCACCTGTAAGGATGCACACACCATTAGAAAGATCAACACCCGAAATCTTGATTTGATTTACAATGTTTGCAGCAATCTCTTCGTAACGACAAGTGACAATATTGTTCAATTCAGCCTGCGAAAGTTGAGTTCCAGCTACGGCAACAGAACGAGTTGACTCACTTCCTCCCTGATCTGCCACATTGCTCCATGTTATCTTTGCAGTCTCTGCTTCATCCTGACGAACTCCTGTTGATGCAATATCATTTGTTACTGCATCTCCACCCAGCGGTATTACTACAAGACGTTTGAGGTGATCGTCTTTATAGATAGAAACAGTCGTAAGCGCAGAACCAATATTGACTATGACACAACCTTGCTCACGTTCCTCCTGTCGTGCCAAATCAGATAATCGAAGAGGAGATGCAATGAAACCAGCAACACGAACACCAGCACGATTCATAGCTTGCTCATAACGACTTTTCAAAGACGAATCAGCCACAATGACCTGATGTTCGCCAATGACCTGTTGTCCCTCAATGCGATATCCATTTGCCTCTATACCCAAGATATCGAGTCCTGCAGACGAAAACTTAAGACTCTGGTCACGAAGGCTCTCAAGAATCTCATCAGTAACGGAAGGTGTACCTACCAAGACTTCACTAGGTTCGTGTAAAACGGAATGCATTGATAGACCGCAAATACCAACATAAGCTGCCTCAAGACCTCGGTAACCTTTAGCACGTACACGGTTGCTGAGTTTTTGCATCAAAGTCTTAATACGCACTGCAGTGTCGTCAATATTCGACACAACTCCATGACGTATGCATCGGGCGGAGGATGTACTTTCAATGGCGACAACCTCATATCTACCAAGTTCGTTCACCACGGCGGCAGCTGCACAAATACGTGATGAGCCGAATTGAATGGCTGCTGTTAGTGTTCTCATTATATAATATGGTTAATTATTATTATTCTGTTTTTGTAACACTTATCTCTTCTCGGCCACAACCTGACCTTTATATTTCAAGTTGATGGTTTTATATCTGTCCCAACCCGTCTTACTGAGCACTTTGCGATAAAACAAACGAAGATGTTCGAACTTTTCCTCATAATTATCAATAGGTCCCAGCAAAACTGTATGTTCTCCTACTCGAGGCACCAAACGAATATCGCCATTACTTTCCACATAAATTTGCGTAAAGAAATTCCTCCAAAAATCTTCATTTTGTAAAAACTGAGCCAATGTATAAAGCGAGTTTGTTGCCATAGTCTGACTAATATGACCTGTAGCCAAAGGCACTTGTACGGGCAATCGGCTGTACCTATAGGTCATCAACTCTCCGTCT
>JAUNCV010000143.1 GCA_030526445.1 Bacteroidales bacterium
TTAAAATTTGAAAAGATTTGACGAAAACTGTTTTTTTCGTAGGCAAATCGGCGCAAATATAATAAAAAATTTGGTAAATTGTACAAATTTGGATAATTTTGCACATATTTTTATTAAATATGTATAATTTTTTCCAAAAATGGAACAACATAAACCTGTTGCAAACATAGAAAAAAAGAAAGAAGCCTTTGCCCGAGCCCTTGGTGTGATGCAAACTTTACGTCAAGATTGCCCCTGGGATGCAAAGCAAAACAACGAGAGTATCAGGCAAAACAGCATCGAAGAGATGTTTGAACTGGCCGATGCTCTTATGAAAGGTGATGACAAAGAGATACAGAAAGAGTGCGGAGACGTGCTTGAACAGATTTTCTTCTACGCCATGTTTGCCGAAGAAAAGGGAGCCTTTGACATGGCCGACATCTGCAACGCAATGTGCGACAAACTGGTTTATCGTCACCCGCATGTGTTTAATCCCGATGGCAGTCTGGTGAGCGAATGCGGATGCCAGAGTGAACTCCCGGGAATGAAGGGAAAGACCTCTCTCTCGAGCGAAGAAGTAAGCGTGCTCTGGGAAGTTGTAAAGCAGAAGGAAAAAGACGGAAACGAGACCATTCTGAGCGGAATCCCCGCTTCTCTTCCATCGCTCGTGAAGGCTTATCGCATTCAGGACAAAGCGAGAAATGCCGGATTCGACTGGGAGAAAAAAGAAGATGTGTGGCAGAAGGTCAAGGAGGAAATCAAAGAGTTCGAGGCCGAGGTTTCGAACATGGATCATGAGAAAATGGAGCATGAATTTGGCGACTTGCTCTTCAGCCTGATCAATGCTGCTCGCCTCTACAAGATTAAACCCGACAATGCGCTGGAACATACGAACCAAAAGTTTATCAACCGATTTACTTATGTGGAAATGAAAGCGCGCGAACAAGGGAAATTGCTGAACGAAATGACGCTTCAGGAAATGGATGCGTTATGGGACGAAGCAAAACACAAACTGAAACAATAATTTTTATTTTGGAAAATATGAAAAAAGTAATGATGGGCGCAATGTGCGCAGCAGCTTTAGTTGGCTGCACAAAAGAGAACAAGGCCGTTTTGGAAACCAGCGGCCTGGATTACACCAATCTGGACGAGACCGTTCGTCCAGGCGATGACTTTACTAAGTTTGCTACCGGCAACTGGATTAAGAACAACCCTCAGCCAGATATCTTCCCACGCTGGGGCAGCTTTACCAAGCTGGGTGACGATAACACCAAACAGCTGGCTGAGCTCATCAAGGGCATTGCTGCCAAGGAGAGCTATAACAGCCACGAGGAGCAGATGATTGGCGACCTCTATAAACTGGCTATGGACTCAACCACTCTGAATGCTCAGGGTGCCGCTCCATTGATGCCATATCTTGAGAAGGTTCGTGCCATCAAGACTCGCGAGGAGCTCTTCAAACTGATGATGGAAGAGCACGACAATATGTTCTTCGCACTCTATAATGGTGCTGACGACAAGAACGCTAAGCAGAATGTAATGAACCTCTTCCAGAGCGGCTTGAGCCTGGGTCAGCGTGACTACTACCTGAACGATGACGCCAACACCAAGAAGGTAATGGATGCCTTTAAAGAGCACTTTGTAAACCTTGAGGTGCTTTGCGGCATTCCTGAGGCTCAGGCAAAGAAGAATCTTGCTACCCTCTTGAAGTATGAAACCGAACTGGCTAAGGCTCATAAAACCAACATGGAGCTCAGAAACCCAGAGGCCAACTACAACAAAATGACTGTGGCAGAGTTCTCAAAGATGAGCGGCTTTGACTGGGATGCTTGGCTGAAGGGCAACACCTATACTGAAACCAATGACTTTATTGTTGGACAGCCTGTAGCTATTGCAAAAGGTTGCGAAATCCTGATGAAAGCACCAGTAGAAGACCTGAAGGTGATGTATGAGTGGCGCTGGATCAGTGGTGCCAGCTCACTTTTGGGCGATGCCTTTACGAACGAGAACTTCGCCTATAACCAGAAACTTACCGGTGCCAAGGAGCAGGAACCAAGATGGAGACGTGCTGTGAACCTGGTAAACGGCACACTGGATGAGCCTGTGGGCAAAATGTTTGTAGAGAAGTACTTCCCAGGCGAGAGCAAGAGCCGTATGCTGAGCCTTGTGAGCGACTTGCAAGCAGCTTTGGGCGAAACCATCAAGGCACAGGAATGGATGAGCGACAGCACCAAGCAGGTTGCTCTCGAGAAGCTTGCAACCTTCTATGTAAAGGTAGGTTATCCTGACAAGTGGGAAGACCTTTCGGGCCTGAGCATCGACCCAAGCAAGAGCCTCTATGAAAATATGCGTGCTGTGGGCGAATGGAGCTGGAACCTGAGCAAGAAGAAGCGCTATAACACCCCTGTGGACAAGGACGAGTGGCACATGAGCCCTCAGACTGTAAACGCTTATTACAACCCAACCACCAACGAGATCTGCTTCCCAGCAGGTATTCTGCAGCCACCATTCTTCTCAAACAACTTTGACGATGCTGTGAACTATGGTGCCATTGGTGTGGTGATTGGTCATGAGATGACTCACGGCTTTGACGATCAGGGTCGCCAGTATGATAAGGACGGCAACCTTCGCCAGTGGTGGAGTGAAGAGGATGTGAAGGCATTCGACGTTCCAGCACAGAAGATGGTTGAGTACTTCAATGGTCTGTGGGTAATCCCAGGAGAGTTGAAGGCTAATGGCGAGCTCTCATTGGGCGAGAACCTGGCCGACCATGGTGGTCTGAACGTAGCATTCCGTGCATTGGAGATGGCGCGTGAGAAGGGCAGCAAGACTTGTCTTGAAACCGAAAATGGCTACACATGGCAGCAGCGCTTCTTCCTCGCTTATGCCAATGTTTGGGCTGGCGTTTGCTCAGAGGAACTCCTCCGTCGTTACACCCTTATGGATGTGCACTCTGCAGGTCACTTGCGCATCAATGGTGGTGTGGCTCAGTGCGATCACTGGTATGATGCATTCAACATTCAGCCTGGTGACAGCCTGTATGTTGCGCCAGAAGATCGCGTAAAGATTTGGTAATACAAAGCCTTATATAACTAGTCTCTCACAGATAGGAGAATCTGTGGGAGACCTCTTAAAACTCCTTGCTTATGAAAAGATCTGTACTACTGTCATTGATGGCAATGTTGGGTGCTACACTTTCTGCCCAACAAAGAGATGCCACAGAGAGAATGAGCCTTGCGCGTGAGGTGCTCGAGGGATCAGCACAATCGCGCTCTGTGACAGATGAGCGATGCATTGACCCGCTCGTAGAGCTTTGCAGGCCCAACGATCAGGTGTATGTGTATGGCTACAGCAATGGCGCTCCAGGATGGGTCATGATTTCGGCCCAGGAAGGAAGCCACCCTATCCTTGGCTACTCGAAAGAGGACCATTGGAATGTGCAGAGAATGCCCGAAGGTGTGCTGAAGCTCATGAACGTGTATGCCGAGAGAAGCAGCAAAGGAGAACTCTCTACCGAAATACTGCAGCAAAATGAGGTTGAATCAAGAACCACAGCAACAGAGGTTGCCCCACTATTGGGTGGCATTAAATTCGACCAATGGGAGCCTTACAATGAGAAATGCCCAATGCACGCCGGCCGAAACAGCGTAGTGGGATGTGTAGGTACTGCCCTTTCGGAGATTATGGCCTATCATAAGCATCCGCTGAAGATGGATAACACATTGGGCAACATCTCGTATAAGACCCAAACAGAGCGTCTCACTGCCTCCTGGAATGTGGAGAACACCACCTTCGACTGGAACAATATCATTGACACCTATGTGAAGCCAGCCTCGGTAGTGCCCCTACAGATGAAGGTGAATGCCAAGAACGATTTCACACACGCAGGTTTCGAACTTTCGAGTCAAGATGATTGCTACATTGTAATCAAGGAGCTGGTCAATATATCGGGCAACAACTTTACGGGCGATGTGCAGCTCTTCCTGCTCGATAGCAATGATCAGATCAAGGCTGCAGCCAGTTTACCTTCGAGCGTGAGCAATCTACCTTCAACAGCCTATTACCCAGAATATTGTTTTGAACCCAACGTGTCAAGTTCGCTCGAAGATGGAACCTACCGACTCTATGCTTTTACTGCAAATGACAAAGAGGAGTCATGGTCGGCCGTAGCGAAGACTGAGGGTAAAGCCTATATCGAGGTGGAGAAAAAGGGCAATGTGGTGAACATCCTTGGCAAGGATTTTACTTGCAGCTATACCCCACTCCAAAGCAAGGCTATAGCTAACCTGTGTGGTGCGGCGGCTCATGCAGCCATGTCGGACTTTACATACAGCGCCACTGCAGCCTCCAATTATGACGGAGGCAAAGCGTTAGTAAACTATATGGGATATTCGGACAGAATGCAGATGATGCAGCCCGAACACTTCGGTTCTAACGAATGGCACAACTATTTGCAGACAGAGATTGTGAACGAACGACCCATCATTGTTTGCGGAACGGGACGAATAAATACTGTAGATTTTGTGGGTCACGCCTTTGTGATTGATGGCTATGAGACCCAAGCTAATGTGCCATACTACCATGTAAACTGGGGTTGGAACGGCATGAGCAACGGTCACTTCCTCATCGACTATCTGGTGCCCGATGTTACGGGTGCAGGTGGCGCAAAAGTGAACTATGGCGAAGACATGAGCGTCATTGGCAACATTCACCCCAATACGGTAAAGGATGAGGCATCGAACCAAATGGGTACTTCGAGCATGACCCTCACGAAGAGTTCAATCGGAGTGAAGGAGACATTGAAGGTTTCGCTCAAGAATTTCGGCAACTGCAGTTTTAAGGATATGAAGAACAGTGAGGTCTTTGCCTTTGCCATAAATGCCAGCGGTAAGGAGTATAACATGGGCAAGATCTTTACAGTAGAAAAACTGCAGATAGGTTATCGGTGGAGTGGCATAGAAATTCCAATCACGATTCCGGCAACAGTTCCTACAGGCGACTACACCATTGAGCTGAGAACACTTGATCCCGGTTGCACCCTCATGACACGTGTGCAAGCCCCTTCCCTTCCGAAGTTGCATATTACGAACACAACAGCCATTGAAGAGTTGGAGGCTGAAAGCTCAAACCCTCAGCTGTTATATGACCTGAATGGACGTGTAGTAAACGAATCATATAAGGGTGTTGCTGTTGGCAAGGACACAAAACGTCTGATGAAATAAATATCGACACCACTATAGACAATCCAAAAAAAAGAAAGCACAGGACCAAAATCCTGTGCTTTTATTAT
>JAUNCV010000005.1:0-28975 GCA_030526445.1 Bacteroidales bacterium
TGTAGAGTAATCATAAAACCACATAGTAATAGGAGTGAAAGGGGAGAAGAATCTGTTTCTCGTTTCCTCTTTCACTCCTTTTCTTCTTTTACCAAAATTGCATATTTATGCAAAAGTAAGGCAACTCGATATTAACTCGGTATCAACTCGGAGGTAACTCGGAGGCATCTCGGAGGAAAGAATCAAGAAAAAAGCCTCTTTTTGCTCTTGCTTTTTACATATTTTGTGCATAAACAATGTTTTATACAAATCATATACACTCTTTCATAGCTCTTATGAAACGACTTTCTACCCTTCTTCTCTCTGCAGGTTTGCCTATGATTGCAATGGCTCAAGGTTGGCCAGCCAACTATGATGGCGTCATGCTGCAGGGCTTCTATTGGGACTCATTTGCCGACTCAAAGTGGAAGAACATCGAAGCACAGGCTGATGAATTGTCTGCTTACTTCGATCTTGTTTGGGTTCCGCAATCGGGAAAGGCAAGTGCCAGTAAGTCGATGGGCTATGATGTGCTCTATTATTGGAACCAAAACTCTTCGTTTGGTACTGAAGAGCAGCTTCGTTCTATGATTGGTGCTCTTAAGGAGCGAGGCACTGGTGTTGTGGCCGATGTGGTAGTGAACCACCGTGCTACTCTTGGCAGTTGGACCGATTTCCCTGCTGAGACCTACAAAGGCGAGACTTATCAGATGTTCTCGACCGATATTTGTGCCAACGATGACGGTGGCAAAACTGCACAACAGAATCCTGGTATAGCTCTTTCGCCCAACAATGATGAAGGCGAAGGCTGGGATGGCATGCGCGACCTCGACCATCAGTCAGAGAATGTGCAGCGTTGTGTTTCTGCCTATACACAATACCTTAAAGAAGATCTTGGCTACACCGGTTTTCGCTATGATATGGTGAAAGGTTTCCATGGAAAGCATGTAGCCGACTATAACCGACAGGCAGGTATCCAGTATTCGGTAGGCGAATATTGGGATGGCAATGCCTCGGTGGTCAAAAAATGGATTGACCAAACCAAGTATAACGACATTCCCCAGTCGGCAGCGTTCGACTTCCCCTTCCGCTACACTTGTCGCGATGTGGTAAGAGACAACGACTGGAGCAAACTTAAGAACGCTTCACTGATGAGCGATGCCAACTATCGCCAGTACAGTGTGACATTTATTGAGAATCACGACACAGAATATCGCTCTTCCTCTGAGCCGCAAGATCCGATCCGTCGCGATACACTTGCACTCAATGCCTGGATGCTTTCGATGCCTGGCACACCATGTGTCTTCCTGAAGCACTGGCAGAGCTACAAGAGCGAGATTAAGAATATGATTGAGGTGCGACGCCTTGCAGGTATCAGCAACCTCAGTACTTACAATGAGTTTGCATCGAACAAACTTTATTGTGTACGCAAGGTTAATGGAGCCAATGCTACTCTCACAGTTGCTGTGGGCGACTATACTGGTAATCTTGGCAGTGGAATGCAGGAGATTGTTTCGGGCAAGAACTACCGTCTGGCTTTGAGTCAAAGTCTCAACACCGTGTGGATTGATGTGCCTTCTGGTACTTTTGCCGAGAATGCTTCGATCAAGACTGCACTCACCGCTATTTCTGCCGATGCTTCGGCACAGATTATTTATACCACAGATGGAACCACACCTTCGGCTACCCACGGAACCAAGGTGGCATCGGGCACTGTAATTGAAGTGATGGCCGGTACAACTTTGTGTGCGGCACTGCTTGTAGATGGCAAGGTTGTGAATCCGCAGCAGCGCACTTATTATGTTGAGCAGCCTGAAGAAGAGGAGCCTTTTGACCCGTTCACGATGCAGATTTATGTGCGCAGTGAGGTGGCTCAGTTCAATAGCCGCATGAACTATTATATATGGGCTGGAGAAAATGATACCCAGCTTAATGGAAACTGGCCAGGCAAGCAGATTAGCGAGAAGGCTACTGTTGATGGCCAAGAGTGGTTCGTGCAGCCTGTTGAGATTACAAAGGCTTCTATGCTGCCTGTCAACATAGTGCTCAATACCGGTAGCGGTTCGCCTCAGACTGTCGATGTGACAGGTCTCACAGCTCACAAGGTGTTCCTTGTGATTGAATCAACCAAACAGGGCAGCAAATATATGGTTAGTGATGTCACTTCACAACATAGTACTGACATCACAGACATCTTTGCACCAGAGCAAAACACTCTCGAGATTTATGATCTCCTTGGCCGAAAAGTTACACATATGCAACCTGGCCAGCTTTACATGATTGGAGGAAAAAAAGTAATTAAGTAATATATTCAAGCATACGATATGAAAAAGAAGGTAATTCTTACCGCAGCCCTTATGGCATGCATCGCATTGGGCGCTGACGCCAAGTCAAAGTCGCCAGTCATTGAAACCAGCAATGATGTCATTCTTCACGCTTGGTGCTGGTCGTTTAATACTATTCGAGAAAATCTTGCAGATATTGCCAAGGCAGGTTACACCATTGTTCAGACCTCGCCAGCACAGCAGTGTGTCACCGAGGTGCGTGGCGATAAAGGTGGCGGCCCACAGCTCTTCGGTAAAGGCAAGTGGTACTATCAGTATCAGCCAACCGACTGGAAGATTGGTAACTATCAGATGGGCTCGGCCGAAGACTTGATGTCACTTTGCGAAGAGGCGCAGAAATATGGTATTCGCATTATCGTTGATGTATTGCCTAATCATACAGCCATTGACGATACCCGCGTCAGCGATGCGCTTGATGCAGCTGTGGGCGGACATGACAAGCTTTATCACACCAATGGTTTCAAGGCTATCACCGACTACAACGATCGACTGCAGTGCACCACGGGTGAAATGGGTTTGCTTCCTGATGTGAACACCGAGAATCCTGACTTTCAGTTCTATTATATGACCTATGTAAACCACCTCTTGAAGTGTGGTGTGCGTGGTTTCCGCTACGATACAGCCAAGCACATTGGTTTGCCAAGCGATCCTAAGGATCCATCTTCGCCAGAGAATGATTTCTGGGAGGTTGCTTTGGGTAGAAAGGCTGTCAAGGGTTTGCGTCTGGCTTTGCCCGAAGATTCTCTCTTCGTTTATGGCGAGGTGTTGCAAGATAAGAATGTGAAGGAGACCGAATATGCCAACTACATGAAACTTACTGCCAGCAACTTGGGTGGTGCTCTTCGTAACGATTTGCATCAAGGCAACTGGACCAGCAGCGATGTTGTTACTTATCATCACCCTGTTGACGCCCTCAAACTCATCACTTGGGTTGAGAGCCATGACACCTACTGCAATGAGCATGAGAGTGCAGGCTTGAGTGACCAGCAGATTCGTCTTGGTTGGGCTTATCTTACCGCTCGTCAGCAGGGCACACCTCTTTTCTATAGCCGTCCAGATGGCAGCGATGGCCCTGCAGGTAACTATTGGGGCAATAACCTTGTGGGTGCTCGTGGTAACGACAACTTCAAGCATCCGTTGGTATCGGCTGTCAATCACTTCCGTGCTAAGATGAAGGGTCAGCCAGAGCAGGTTTCGTTCTCTATCAATGGCGCTGTTACTGTTATCTCACGTGGCGAGAAGGGTGCTGTTGTTATCAATGCAAGCGACAAGATTCAGTACACTGTTGTAGATACTACGCTTCCAAAGGGAACCTACAAAGACTCGCTTACTGGCGAAAAATTCAAGGTAAAGAAGGGTAAACTCTCTGGCCGTATGGCACCACTTTCTGTTTACATTCTTGAGAAGTAAAAGATTCTTTGTAACCCACACAGTTTAGGGCGAGAACTAAGAAACAAATAATATGAAATATTCGTTATCACTCCTCGCTGCTGTAGGCGTTTTGTCCACCTCATGCAGCGAAAAACTCAATACAACACCAGCTAACTGGGAGCGTGCCAGTGTAGTCACCATCACTTGCGATTCGATGGTTAACTACTTTACCGACTATTTCCCAGCAGCTACCCAGTTCAGCGAGTTACAGCCAGGCGAGGGTTTGACCCTTCACGGTTTTGATACAGAGACCTTTGCACTCACTACAAAGAAGCCACTTACCACTCTCAAACTTAAGGTTGATGGCGAGCCTGCTACTTTGGTGGTAGAAGACACTCGTGTATTCAAACAGGACTATTGGCAGTTTATCAATACCCTCTACACAACGGGTTATGATAAGCAGCAAAATGCCCTCACTCTTCGCTGGAAAGGTGAGAAACCTGCTCAGGTCATTGCCCTTTGGCAGAACCAGCAGTTGCCAGCCGAGAGCGTGATTTTGGCCGACGAGGAAATTGTCGTCAAGCTTCCTCAGGTAGCAAGCAGTGCCAAGCAGCGCACCCATCTGCGTGTCTATGCTGCTACAGCAGAGCGTGCATTGAGCGATGTGCTTGTGTTGCTTGATGGTGGCAAGCCTGTTACCAGCCAGGAACAGCTCACACGTCATGATCCTGAGACCCAGATTCTCTACTCGCTAATGATTGACCGCTTCCAGAATGGCAATAAAGCCAATGACTGGCAGTATAACAAGCCCGAGGAGGTTTTGCCACAGGCCGATTATCAGGGCGGTGACATTGCTGGTATCACTCAGAAGATTGAGGATGGCTTCTTCCAGGCATTGGGTATCAATACTCTCTGGATTTCACCAATTACTCAGAATCCATACGATGTGTGGGGTCAGTATCATAACCCTGATACCAAGTTCACCGGTTATCATGGTTATTGGCCAATCTACATCACCAAGGTTGAGGAGCGTTTTGCTACCGATGAAGAGCTGCATCATATGCTTAATGTGGCTCACCAGCACAATATGAACGTGGTGCTCGACTATGTAGCCAACCATTTGCATATCAACTCACCACTCTTCCAGGCACATCCTGAATGGGCTACTGACTCGATTACCCCAGATGGACGACGAAACTTTGAGCTCTGGGATGAGTTCCGCCTCACTACTTGGTTCGATGTTCACATTCCTTCGCTCAACTATGAGATGCAGGAGGTAGCCGACCAACTCACCGACTCAGCTCTCTTCTGGGTTAAGAACTTTGAGTTCGATGGTTTCCGTCATGATGCTTGCAAGCATATTCCGCTTAATTACTGGCGTACCTTTACCCGCAAGATGAAGAGCGACCCAGCGCTTCGTAACCGCGACCTTTGGATGATTGGCGAAACATATGGTGATGCAGACCTTATTGGTTCTTACATCAAGACCGGTATGCTCAATTCACAGTTCGACTTCAATATCTATCACACCGCTATCGATGTGCTTGGAGGCAATGGCAGCAACACCATGCGTAATATTGCAGCTGCTGTAAACGAGAGCCAGTGGGCTTATGGCGCACACCACACAATGGGTAACATTTCGGGCAATCATGATAAGGCCCGCTTTGTGAGCCTCGCTGGTGGTGACCTCAAGTGGGATGAAGATGCCAAGGCTGCTGGTTGGAACCGCCATGTAGGTGTGGGCGACAGCGTGCGAGGTTATGCCAAGCAGTTGATGCTCAATAAACTGAACCTCACTTTGCCTGGTGTGCCTTGTATTTATCAGGGCGATGAATACGGACAGGAGGGCGGCAATGATCCTGACAACCGTCGATTCATGCGTTTTGATGGATACAATCGTTTTGAGCAGCACAATCTTGCTGAGGTCAAGAAATTTGCCATTGAGCGTAGAAACAGCCTTCCACTTCAGTTGGGCGATTATATGCTTCTTCATAGCAGTGACACCGAGATGGTCTTCCTTCGCATCTATTTGGGCGAAGCTGCTCTCGTAGCAGTCAACAACAGTGAGAATGCCACTGATATTGAAGTAGAAATTCCTGCGGGCCTCAAGTGTGAGGCTGGCAAGCGTACCCTTCATGTTGAGGGTAATGATGTTTTGCTTATAAAGCTTTGATTGTAGAATAAAGTTAGTTTTTCGGCCAAAGCGCACACGCGTGCGCTTTGGTTTTCTGTTTTATAATATGTCAAGATTTAGTCAGTTTGCGCGCAATTGGGCGCTTCCAATCTCTATGGCCTGTGGCATTGTGGGCTACTTTATCTTTGCCTCGCTTCCACTTAGTGACGAAGGACAGCAGCAAGTGCTATCTTTCATTTCGGGAACTATCCAGCCTATGCTGATTTTTAGCATGTTGTTTCTCAGTTTTATCAAAGTTCGTCTCACAGAGATGAAGCCCCACCGCTGGCAGTTTTGGGTTCTCTTGCTGCAAGCAGGCTGCTTTGTAGTCTGCTCGTTACTTGCCCTGCTCTGTAGCCCAAATGTCTTGGGCCAATGGTTCGATTCGGACACCCTCTTGGGTATGAAAATCTTGTGCGAAGGTGCTATGCTGGCTTTTATCTGTCCAACGGCTACAGCTTCAGCAGTCATAACAGGCAAGTTAGGAGGAAGTACAGCTGGTGTGGTTACCTATCTTTTGGTGTGCAATCTTATGGTTGCTGTCATGGCTCCAGCCTTGCTCACATTGGTCGAACCACAGTCAAACCTTGACTTTACGACCAGTTTTTTCATGATTTTAGGAAAAGTTTTTCCTTTGCTTATTTGTCCTCTGTTGTGTGCCCTGTTTGTTAGATATCTTATGCCTTCTGTGCATAGAAAGTTGCTTAACTATACAGGACTTTCGTTCAACTTCTGGACTGTTGCTTTGGCTTTGGCTATTGCAGTAACGGTACATAGCATTGTGCATTCGACGGTGAGTGTCTGGTATATGGTGGGACTTGCCATTATCTCCGGACTTTGTTGTCTTGCACAATTCTACCTGGGTAAACGTGTTGGTAGTTATTATGACCGTTTAACGGGAGAAGACAATCATGTGACTCGTATCACTGCAGGTCAGGCGTTCGGACAAAAAAACACCGTTTTCATCATCTGGCTTGGTTTGGTCTTCTTGAATCCGATTACCTCTGTAGTTGGCGGTTTCTACAGTGTATGGCATAACAGCGTCAATTCTTATCAACTCTACAAAGCGCGAAAACGTCAGTAAATAAAAAACTCCACAGCCATATTGGGTTGTGGAGTTTTTTATTTTTAGTGAAAGTATGTAATTCAAATATTTGGAGTGTCCCAAATCTTGGTTTCAGTGGCGTTGATGGTGACAGCCTGGTTGCCTACAGTAATGGCAAATTCGCCAGCTTCGAGAGTCCAGCGACCATCTGCGCCTACAAAGGCAAGGTCAGAGGCTGGAAGGCTGAAGGTCACGGTCTTGGTTTCGCCTGGCTGCAACGCAATCTTTTGGAAAGCGCGCAGACGGCGACTATCGGGAACAATTGAAGCCACGAGGTCGCTGCTATAAAGAAGAACTGCCTCCTTGCCTGCTATGCTGCCTGTGTTGGTAACATCGACGCTGAAGGAGAGTTCATCATTTGCCTTAAATTCGCTCTTGACAGCCTTGAGGTTGCTGTAATTGTAGGTGGTGTAGCTGAGACCGAAACCGAAAGGCCATTGCTGGGTTACCTTGGCGTCATAGTCATAAGCACCTGCCATAGTACCAACCTGCTCAGAAACTTTGTAGTCGTAGTTGATGAGCGAGTTGATTTCCTTTGGATAGGTATAAGGCATCTTGGCCGAGAAGTTAGCATCGCCTGCCACGAGGTTAGCAAGAGCATCGGCACCATAGTTGCCTGGGAGGAAGATGTGGACAACAGCTTTGGCTAGTGGCTCAATGTCGGCCAAGAGGCGTGGACGTCCTTCATTGAGCACTAGGATGATAGGTTTGCCAGTCTTGGCAAGAGCCTTCACGAGGTTACGCTGGTTCTCTGACAAAGTGAGATCTGTGAGGTTGCCAGGGGTCTCGCAGTATGAGTTTTCGCCAATACAAGCCACAATCACATCGGCACGGCTGGCTGCAGCAACGGCCTTTTGAATCTGTGGTTCGTTTTCTGCCCAATACGCGCCCTTCTCATCGTAGGTCACACCCTGCTCGAGGATGACGTTCTGTTTGCCAAACTTGTTGCAGAAGGCCTCATAGATGGTGTTGTAGGGAGCAGTAAACTCGGCAGCATCGGTGCCTTGCCAAGTGTAACTCCAACCACCGTTGAGGCAGCGAATCTGGTTGGCATTAGGACCGGTGACAAGAATGCGCTTGCCTTGTGCCAATGGAAGGATGTTGTCCTCGTTCTTAAGTAATACCTCAGTCTCTTCGGCTGCACGGAGCGCCTTCTCTGCAAACTCTGCGCAGGCAAACTGAGGGTGCTCTTCGGCAGTAGTGTTAGGAGTATCGAACAAACCGAGACGATACTTGAGACGAAGAATGCGGCTTACAGCATCATCGATACGGCTCATAGGCACCTGGCCCTCTTCGACAAGCTCTTTGAGCAGAATGCAGAAATCGACCGAATATGGGTCCATGCTCATATCGATACCGGCATTGATGGCGATACGAATAGCGTCCTTCTTATCCTTAGCAACCTTTTCACGTTGGTAGAGGTTGTTGATATCGGCCCAGTCTGTGATAATCATACCATCCCAATTGAGATCTTCTTTGAGCCATTTGGTAAGATATTCGTATGAAGCATGCACTGGCACACCATTGATTGATGCAGAGTTGACCATGATGGTCTGAGCACCAGCCTGAATAGCTGCCTTGAATGGTGCAAAATACTTTTCACGCAACATCTGTGGTGATACATAAGCTGGAGTACGGTCCTTGCCGCTCCATGGTGCACCATAGGCAAAATAGTGCTTAACAGAAGTTGCTACATGGTTGCCATCGATGTGGTTGTTGTCGGGACCTTGATATCCTCGAACGGCTGCTTCGACCATGCGAGAAGTAACGATAGGATCTTCGCCATAGCTCTCCCAGATGCGAGACCAGCGTGGATCGCGGCCGAGGTCGATGGTAGGATTATAGACCCAAGGGCAGTTGGCAGTGCGGCTCTCATAGGCGCAAATCTCAGACGAAGTGAACGCCAGATCAGTGTTGAACGAAGCAGCTACGTTGATGCTCTGTGGGAAGAGTGTGCCACCAGCAACATAGGTCACACCATGGTTATTGTCGAGGCCATAGATACATGGAATACCGATATATTTCATCGAGAGCTCCTGAATCTTAGGAATGATTTGTTGCCAGTTCTCCACGCTGAGGGCCTTACCTGGAGCGTTGAGGATTGAACCAATCTTCCATTTGCCAATCATCGAGTCGAGCGCAGCCTCGTTGAGACGCCATTCGCGGGTCACTTCGCCCTCGAACATATCGATGCCATAACCACCGAACTGAGCAATGATCTGCTCGTCGGTCATAGCCATTACCTGATCGATCGCCTCTTTCTCCTGTCCGAACATGCGGAGTGCTTGTTCCAGCTTATTGCGGTCGAGTTTGGCTTCGCCCACTACCTGGGTTGAGCCCATGAGGTCAAGGTTGAGCTCGAGCATCTGGCCCACTTTCTCGTCGAGGGTCATCTTCTTGAGCCACTCCTGGATGTTTTTTTCAATCTGAGCATCGGTAGGGATAGCAGGTGCTACCTTGTTAGCGTTGCTCTTAGGGGCACAGGCATTCAGTAAAAGAGTAGCCAATGCCAGAGGGAATAGCATTTTTTTCATGCTGATATTTTTATAGTAAATGTTGTAAATCTTGAGAAAGCTGGTGACGCAGTTCCTCAAGTGAAGCCATTTTCTTCTCGTCGCGTATGCGGAAAAGGATTTTAAGCTGAATACGTTGGCCATATAAATCGCCTTCGAAGTTGAGCAAATGTGCCTCGACTGTAAGTTTTGTTTCGTCTTGGCTGACTGTGGGTCGATAGCCGACATTGATCATTGTGCGATAACAACTTCCATCGGGCAGTAGGCAATCGCCACCATAAACACCCGTTGAGGGTAGAGAACTGCGCAGGCTTGACACCTCAAGATTGGCGGTAGGAAATCCAATTTTGCGTCCCAGTTGCTGGCCGTGTTCAACGATTCCTTCGATATGAAGAGGCGTTGTAAAAATCTCCATGTATTAGAGACCCTTAACGAGGTTTACCATTTCGATAGCCGAGATCATTGCATCAGCACCCTTGTTGCCAGCCTTAGTACCAGCGCGCTCAATGGCTTGTTCGATGCTATCGGTGGTAAGAATGCCGTTGGTGACAGGTACGCCACTCTTCATTGAAGCCAAGGCAATGCCCTTCGCACTTTCATTGGCAACCATGTCGAAATGAGGGGTAGCACCGCGGATGACAGCACCCAAGCAAACAACTGCGTCATATTTGCCCGACTCAGCCATCTTTTGCGCTACAAGTGGAATTTCGAATGCGCCAGGTACATAGGCCAGTGTCAGGTCATCGCTTTCTCCGCCATGGCGTACGAAACAGTCTTCGGCACCGCCAATGAGGTTGCTAACAATAAAGTCATTAAAACGAGATGCCACGATGGCTACTTTCATGCCTGTGGCTACGAGGGTTCCTTCAATCTTTTTCATATTTATATAGTTTTATTCTTTAGTTTTGATGTTTTTAAGATGCAGCAGATGGCCCATCTTTGTGTACTTAGTGTACATATAGAACTCGTCTTTTTCGTTGCAAGTCATTTCGATTGGCTCGCGATCTACAACCTTGAGACCGAAACCGTCAAGACCATTGATTTTCTCGGGGTTATTGGTCATGAGAATGAGTTCGTGAATGCCTAGGTCGGCAAGAATAGAGGCGCCTGTACCATATTCGCGAAGGTCGGCAGCAAAACCAAGTGCAAGGTTTGCCTCGACAGTATCCATGCCTTGGTCTTGAAGAGCATAGGCGCGCAGTTTGTTGATAAGACCAATGCCTCGACCCTCTTGGCGCAGATAGAGAAGTACGCCACGACCTCGTTCCTCAATGCGACGCAAGGCTTCGGCCAATTGCTCGCCGCAGTCGCATCGAAGAGAACCAAAAGCATCGCCAGTGAGACATTCTGAGTGCACACGGCAGAGTACAGGTTCGGGGGTGGTGATATCTCCCTTCACGAGCGCCACATGGTGTTCGCCTGTCACATTGTTCACATAGCCATAAGCCTTGAAAGAGCCATACTTTGTAGGCATTTCGGCAACAGAGATGAGGCTGATAAGTTTTTCGGTTTTGCGACGGTAAGCTACAAGGTCTGCGATGGTAATCATGACCAAATTGTGTTTTTGAGCAAACTCTTGCAGTTCGTCGTTACGCATCATCTCGCCATCAGCGCGCATGATTTCACAGCAGAGGCCGCACTCTTGAAGTCCGGCAAGTCGGCACAAATCGACTGTAGCCTCGGTGTGTCCAGAACGTACAAGCACGCCACCTTCGCGCGCCTGAAGTGGGAACATGTGACCTGGGCGACGGAAGTCGGTAGGCTTGGCATCAGGGCTCACAATAGCGCGTGCAGTGATGCCACGTTCAACGGCTGAGATACCTGTAGTAGTTGTGATGTGGTCAACACTGATGGTGAAAGCTGTGAGATGGTTGTCAGAGTTGTTGGCACACATCTGAGGTAAGCTAAGTTTTTCGCACAAAGCCTTGCTCATGGGCATGCAGATGAGACCTTTGGCCTCACAGGCCATGAAGTTGATATTTTCGGTGGTGGCAAACTCAGCTGCGCAGATGAGGTCGCCTTCGTTTTCGCGATCTGGGTCATCGGTGACAAGAATGCACTTGCCTGCACGTAGCGCATCGAGCGCCTCTTCGATAGTATTCATATTAAAATATTACGATTTGATAAATTATTTGAAGCCACACTGTGCCATGTGGCTATAGATATCTTTTGCGTTGTTATTTTGAAACGGGCCGACCAACTTCTCGACATATTTGGCGATAACATCATTTTCGATATTGATGAGATCGCCCACTTGTGCATTGTGAAGTGTGGTGGCTGCTTGTGTATGGGGGATGAGCGATACGGCAAACGATGTTTCATCGACCCTCGCCACTGTGAGCGAAACACCTTGTAAGGTGACGCTTCCCTTCTCAATGATGTAGCGAAGAAGAGAAGAGTTGCAGGTGATGGTGAGCCAAAGAGCAGTGTCATCTTGGCGTCGGTCTGTAATTCGGCCCGTACCATCGATGTGTCCTGATACAATGTGTCCGCCCAAGCGTGTTTGGAGCGAAAGGGCGCGCTCAAGATTGACAGGGCTACCCGTTGTCAACTGGCCCAATGCGGTGCGGTTAACAGTCTCAGGCATTACATCGGCCGTAAAACTATGCGATGTCATAGAGGTCACGGTAAGGCAGACACCGTTGGTGGCAATGCTGTCGCCAACCTGCGTGTCTTCAAGCACGCGATGAGCCTCAACTTCGAGGGTGAAGCTACGAGCTCCTCGGTACAGGCCCTTCACTCGGCCTACTTCTTCAACAATTCCGGTGAACATATTTCTATGTTATTGTGATTTTTTTTAGAGTGACGTTTTTTTGTTAACTAAACCACGAACGAGAATATCGTTACCAAGTGTTTCGGTGTGGATATCAAAAAGTTCAATGGCATCGGTCATGCGCGAAAAACCTTTGCCCTCAATGGGAGTCTTGGCTTCAGAACCACCAATGAGTTTGGGAGCAATAAAGGCAAACACTTCGTCAATGAGGCCGGCACTTAGGAAAGCCTCATTGAGTGTGCCACCTCCTTCGAGCAAGATGCTGCAGATTTTATGCTCTCCAGCTTTCTGCAGCAGTTCGTGCAGACTTTCACAGCACCATGTTTCGACACCTGCTGTATGTAATTCTTCCACTTTTATGGCATCGGCTTCTGGGCCGTGTACCACGATGAGAGGAATTTGTCGTGCAGATTGCACTAGCTGACTTTTGAGCGGAATGCGCAGCTGGCGGTCGGCTACTATTCGGATAGGATTATGCGCATTGGGCATTTCTGGGAGACGAGTGTTGAGCATTGGATCATCGGCCAAAACGGTACCAATGCCACAAAGGATGGCTGCCATCTCGTGGCGTAACTGGTGCACACGATGGCGAGAAGCCTCGCCTGAAATCCACTGACTATGCCCGGTGTGAGTGCAGATTTTCCCATCAAGTGTCATGGCATATTTGGCCAGCACCCAAGGACGGCGTGTTGTGATGAACTTCAGGAAGGTGCGGTTGAGGTAGGTGAGTTCGGTAACGATGGGATGGTTTGCATCGAGAACGTCGACCTCTATGCCTGCTTCGCGTAATTGCTCAATGCCTTTGCCAGCTACAAGAGGATTGGGATCGAGTTGGGCAACCACAACACGAGCAATGCGATGCTCAATGATTGCCTCTGTGCAGGGTGGTTGTTTGCCGTGGTGACAGCAAGGCTCGAGAGTTACATACATAGTGGCACCGGTGCAGTCAATTTGAGCTGCATCGGCACAGCGAAAGGCGTCACGTTCTGCGTGCAGGCTTCCATAAGCTGCATGGTAGCCAGAGGCAAGAACTTGACCATGGCGCACAATGACAGCTCCCACCATAGGATTGGGATTGCAGAAGCCAGCACCCAGACGGGCGCGATCGATAGCAAGATGAAGATATTGGAGTTCGTTGCCCGAAATCATACGCAGTAAATATATAATGTGTAAAAACAATACACTTCGGGCTATGAATGTGTGAAGAGGCAATGACTGCCGTCGGCTTACATCTTCTTTCATCCAGACTATACTGTCGGTACCGGAATTGCACCGGTTCGTGGCTTGCGCCTCGCGGACTATACCGCCGATTGGGAATTGCACCCGACCCCGAAGATTTTTGCGGCGCAAAGATAGGCAAAATCTCTGTTTCGGCCAAATATTTATGCCATAAAGTGAAAAAAATGAGCAAAAAGTAAAAATGTCAAGAAAAAAGGATTATCTTTGCCTCTGCTTTTTCAAGAATAAATAACTCATAATACGAAAAAAGGTGGCTAAACAGCAATCACATATCAAGGACAAAAATGAGGTGAAGAATGAGTACCCCAAAATGTATAAAGTGATTATGCACAATGACGACTTCACTACCATGGAGTTTGTTGTTGAGGTGCTTCGTACTGTGTTTCGTAAAGATGAATCACAGGCTGAGCAGCTCATGATGAAAGTGCATAAAGAGGGGCAAGCTGTAGTGGGTGTTTATACGCTTGACATGGCGATAACCAAGCGAGACAAAGCAATGCGCATGGCGCGTGAGCAGGAATTCCCTTTTAGAATGACTGTTGAACCCGAAGAAGAATCGATATAAAAATTATGATGCAAAGAACCAAAGAGGCTGAAGCTATGCTTGAGGCCGCTGCTTTATATGCCTATGCACGACATAAGGAATATCTTGTACCAGAGATGTTCCTTCATGCTTTTTTGAGTAGTGACTATGGAATGGAACTTATGAAGAGTTTCCATGAGGATGTCAAATTGGTACTGAAAGAGGTTGAAGATAAAATAGACGAACTGGTAGAAGATACCGTTGATGGGCACTCGCATTCCAATCTGGAACTTTCGAGCCAGATGGTGGAATTGATACAAAGGGCCGAGAGCCATGCAAAATATTCAGACAACGATAAGGTGGATGTGCATCATCTGGTTGAGGCGCTGCTGCATCTTGAAGACTCAGTGGCTTGTTACATTCTTTTGAAGCACACCACAACCGATAGGACAGAGCTTATGGCAAGCTTGCTGATGGTCATTTTTGAACTGGATCTTGGCAAGGATTTGGATAAACCCTCAAATACAAGAGGTAACTCAAATGCCAAAGAGCAGAAAGAGGCAAAACAAGAGGGTTGGAAGAAACTGCTCACTTGCGTCAATGACCGAATTAAGGAGCACAATCCGCTCATTGGAAGAGAAGAAGAACTTGAGCGAACCATTCAGGTGTTGTGCCGTAAAGACAAGAATAACCCATTGCATGTGGGCGAACCTGGTGTGGGCAAGACGGCCTTGATTTATGGATTGGCAGCGCGTATTGAAGCAGGCCTTGTTCCGAATCGCTTGCGTGGAGCTCGTATCTATCAGATGGATATGAGCACGATGGTGGCTGGAACTCAGTATCGTGGCGAATTTGAGAAACGTGTCAAAGCCGTGATGGAGGGTGTATCATCAGAAGAGAACGCCATTGTGTATATTGATGAAATACATACATTGGTGGGCTCGGGTGCAACAGGAGAGGGTGCACTCGATGGTTCGAATATGCTGAAACCCTATTTGGAAAGTGGTAAGGTTCGTTTCATAGGATCAACAACTTATCAAGAATATAATAGACACCTGCAGCAGGCTAAAAGTTTGATTCGACGCTTTCAGCAGATAGACATTGCAGAGCCTACGGTGAGTGAGACTGTGCAGATACTGAAGGGCCTAAAGCAGAAATATGAGAAGTATCACGGTGTGACCTATGCTGAGGGTGTGCTGACGTATGCCGCCGAGGCTGCTGCCCGCCACATCTGTGACAGATTCTTGCCCGACAAAGCAATTGACCTCATTGACGAAGCTGCCGCCTACAGAGTGCTACACCCACAAACCCGAAAAGTGAAGGGCGTGGAAAAAGTATCTCGAAAACAAATTGTTGATAAGATGATGATCAACGATGTTTTAGCAAGAATCTGTAAGATAGATCCGAATGCTTTGAAGGAAGAGGCAACCCAGCAACTCAAAAGCCTGCATGAACGAGTATCTGCCCAGATTTATGGACAAAACGAAGCTGTGCAGAAAGTTGTTGAAGCTGTAGAAATGGGTAGAGCAGGACTTGTTGAAGAGGGAAAACCAGTAGCGTCGCTCCTCTTTGTTGGCCCTACGGGTGTAGGTAAAACCGAACTGTGTAAGGTGCTGGCCAAAGAGATGGGGATTGGACTGGTGCGCTTTGATATGAGTGAATATGCAGAGAAGCACACTGTCGCCAAACTGATAGGCTCGCCTGCGGGTTATGTGGGTTATGAAGATGGCGGACTACTTACCGATGCCATCAGAAAAACGCCTAACTGTGTTTTGCTACTCGATGAGATAGAAAAGGCACATAGCGATATCTATAATATATTGCTCCAGGTGATGGACTATGCCCGACTCACAGACAACAAGGGACAGAAGAGCGACTTCCGCAATGTGATATTGGTCATGACATCGAATGCAGGAGCACAATATGCGCACCAATCGTCGATAGGTTTCGGCATGCAGGTCAAGGCAGGAGAGGCAATGTTTAAGGAGGTTAAAAAGAGTTTTAAGCCAGAATTTTTGGCTCGTCTCTCTGATACTGTGGTATTTAATGATATGGATAAAACCATGGCAGGTATGATTTTAGACAAGAAACTTGCACAACTGTCTGCCCGTCTGGCTCAACGCAATGTGACTCTGAATCTGACGAAAGAGAGCAGGCAAATGTTGTTGTGCAAAGGCTTTTCGAAGAATCTGGGAGCTCGCGAGATGGATCGACAGATCAACCAACTTCTTACACCTCTGTTGACTCGTGCCATACTCTATGGAAATCTCAAAAAGGGAGGTGTAGCAAATGTTGATGTTGAGAATGAAAAAATGGTATTGAAATCATAATAATCAGGAAAATGGTATTTTTGCTCGACGAAGATGAAATAGGCTTTCCCGATCCCAAAAAGGGTGAAGAAGATGGCTTCTTTGCGGTGGGAGGAGACCTTTGTACCGAACGCCTTTTATTGGGTTATTGGTATGGAATTTTTCCTTGGTACGCTTTTCGTGCGGAAGACACCTGTGATTCGTTGATAGCCCCTGATGGCAAGCCTTACATACAGTGGTGGTGCCCTATGAAGAGGTTTGTGATTTTTCCCAACGAAATACACATTTCTCACAGTATGCGACAGGTGCTTAACAAGATGGTTGAGGGTGAATATAAAGTGACTTTCAATACCGCCTTTGATCGTATTATTGAACTTTGTGGCTCAACACGCGAAAAACAGGTAGGTGCTTGGCTCGGAGCCGAAATGAAGGCGGCATACACCCGATTATATGAGGAAGGTGTTGCCCAAAGCGTCGAGGTTTGGGACAAGGAGGATAACCTTATTGGAGGACTCTTTGGCGAAACCATTGGTAAGGCATTCATTGGCGAAAGTATGGTATCGATAAAGCCAAATGCATCGAAACTTGCGCTTATTTGTTTGGCCAAAGTTATGGAAGCAATGGGAGGTGCTTTTATAGATTGTCAACTTGAAACTGCGCATCTCAAATCGATGGGAGGTAGGTATATCGACTATGATGAATATCTGAAGCTAATGCACGGAGAAGCCCAAGAAAACAACGAGCAGCACTGAAAACGGTGCTGCTTTGTTTTTTTGTAGGCATTTCTTTGGGTCATTCAGAAAAATTATCTATCTTTGCCGCGATTAATATATCTATTCATGACACGAGAAGAAACCGTATATCAGTATCTCAACGAACACGGCATCCCGTTCACTTCGTATAACCATCCTGAGGGTAAAACCATTGAGGAGGCCAAGCGTTGGTGGAAGGATGACGGCAGTGTGCATTGTAAGAACCTTTTCTTTCGTAACCACAAAGGAAATCAGCACTATTTGGTTTGTTTTCATTGTGATCACGATCTTGATATCCATGATCTTGAGCAGAGGCTCAAAGCCTCTTTGCTTGCACAAGGGAAAAACTCTCCAGGAAAGCTTTCGTTTGCATCGGCCGAACGTATGCTCAAGTATCTGGGATTGGAGCCAGGAAGCGTTTCTCCCTTTGGCCTAATTAATGATATTGACCATCATGTGCATCTTTTTTTGGATGAGAACTTGCAGCAAGCTGAGACACTCTCGTTTCATCCAAATGACTGTCGAGGTACTGTGGTGATAAGAAGAGAGGATTTTGAACAATATCTTAAAGGCTTGGGTAATGAATATGAATACTTGCGTTTATATTAAGTCGTTATTGGTTATTCTTTGTGCCAGTTTGTGTATGTCAGTTTCGGCCCAGCATCTGCAAGATGAAACGGATTTGAACAATGTGTGGACACAAAATTTGGTGCAGAATAATTTCGGTGTAGGCGAGGGACTCATACAGAGTGTATCGCCTTATTCGGCTATGCGAGGAGCTCCGGGTATTGAATATATCTATCGAGTGAACTGTGGTGGTCAGGCTGCTGTAGATCATGAACAACAGCAGTGGATGGCTGACACCCTGAGTACACATACGGCAGGAAGCACGCAGGCAAAAATTCAGGTGGGAGTTGCCGGAAAGTTGATGTTGGCACCTGCGGCCGACCAACCTATTTTGCAAAGTTACAGAGAAGGCGATAAAGAATCAACGATGGGCTATCGTGTACCTGTTGAGCCATTTGGTAGTTATTGTGTAGAAATTTATCTGCAAGAACCTGAGGCACAGCATCCGGAAGAGCGTAAGTTTAGGATGATTATCAATGGACACCGTTCTTCGTGGATTGACCTTTGCCAAATGACGGGAAGAAACACTGTTATAAAACTTGTCTTTACGGTACGTCCTGAAGAAAGAGATTATATTGACATTCGCTTTCCCAAGAACGAAAAGGGTAATGCCATTGTTTCGGCTATAGCAGTGGGTAAACTGTAATCGGGAATAAAGAAGCCCTTGTGTAGCTGGTGAATATTTGCTGACTAAAATAAAAACATAACTTTTCAACCTCTTTTAGATATTTATGGAGCCATACGCTCATCTGCATGTACATACAGAATTTTCGCTGCTCGACGGACAGTGCAAGATTAAGAACCTCTTTAAAAAAGCGGCTGCCGATGGTATGCCGGGATTTGCCATTACCGATCATGGCAACATGTTTGGTATTAAGGATTTCTTTGATATTGCCAAAGGAGAAAACAAAGCACGAGAAAAGGAGGGATTGCCTAGAGTAAAGCCAATCTTTGGTTGTGAAGTTTATGTGGCTCGACGTGGACGAGAAAAGCGTGAGGGCAAGATAGATATGAGTGGTTGGCATCTTATTCTTTTGGCCAAGAATAAGCATGGTTATCAGAATCTCATCAAATTGGTTTCAATAGGATGGGTAGAAGGCCTTTATATGCGTCCACGTATTGACCATGAAGTTCTTGAAAAGTACCACGAAGACCTGATTTGCTGTTCGGCATGTCTGGGTGGAGAAATTGCGAAAAAGTTTGAAAGTGGCGATCTTGAAGCAGCAGAAGAAGCCATAAAGTGGCACAAAAATCTCTTTGGTGATGACTATTATCTGGAAATGCAGCGCCACATTTCGCAAGACCCTCTCTACAATCCCGAATGTTACGAAAAGCAGAAACCTTATAACGAATGGCTCGTTCAGGTGAGCCAGAAGCTGGGTGTGAAGCTCATTTGTAGCAATGACGTGCATTTTGTGGACGAAGAGAACGGTGAGGCTCACGATCATCTTATCTGCCTTAATACGGGCAAGGATCTTGATGACCCAAACCGTATGCGCTACACCAAACAGGAGTGGTTTAAGACTACTGCTGAGATGAATGAACTTTTTGCTGATGTTCCTGAAGCTCTGCACAATACAGTGGAAATTGTTGACAAGTGCGTAGAGTATGATATTGAAAATGGTCCAATTATGCCAAACTTCGAGATTCCTGCAGAGTTCGGTCTCGAGGAGGAATATCGTAAGAAGTACACCGAACAGATGCTGTTCGATGAGATGACGCAGGATGAAAACGGGAATGTGGTACTCTCTGAAGAAGAGGCCAAAAAGAAGTTTAAAAAGTTAGGCAATGGTGATTTGAATAAGGTGGTTCGCATCAAGTTTGAGGCCGATTACTTGAAACATCTTACCTTGCAGGGTGCGCGCGACAACCATTATCTGATTAAGGAATATGGTTATGAGGGTGATTCAATGGCCCAGCCTATGAGCGATGACGAAATCATTGCAGCACTTCGTCCAGATGTTTGGGAGCGTATCAAGTTCGAGCTCCACATCATGAAGACCATGGGTTTCCCAGGTTACTTCCTCATTGTGTCTGACTTTATTCGAGCCTGTCGTGAAGAGTTGGGAGTGAGCGTTGGCCCTGGTCGTGGTTCTGCTGCGGGCTCAGCTGTGGCGTATTGTTTGGGTATTACCAAGATTGACCCAATCAAATATGATTTGCTGTTCGAGCGTTTCTTGAATCCAGATCGTATCTCGCTGCCTGATATTGATACCGACTTCGATGATGATGGCCGTTCTCGAGTCATTGAATGGGTGCAGGATAAGTATGGTGCCGATCGCGTATCGCACATTATTACCTATGGCACTATGGCCACCAAGATGGTGCTCAAAGATATGGCGCGTGTTGAGAAAGTGCCTATTCCTGTGGCTAACCATCTATGCAGCCTTGTGCCCGATCGTATGCCCGAAGTGAATGGAAAGGCGCTGAAGTGTAATCTTAAGAACTGTATTCAGGTTGTTCCTGAAATGGCCGCTGCCTGTGAGAGCGAAGACCCTGCCATTCGCAATGTGATGAAGTTGGGACAGATGCTTGAAGGCAATGTACGAGGCACTGGTGTGCATGCTTGCGGTATGATTATTGGACGTGATCCAATTGATACGGTTGTTCCTGTGTCGGTGGTTGATGATCATGGAACAAAACTGCTTGTAACCCAGTATGATGGACATGTGATTGAGAGTACCGGCCTCATCAAGATGGACTTTTTGGGTCTAAAGACTCTGGGTATCATCAATGAAGCACTTGACAATATCAAGGAAACAACGGGCGAAGTCATTGATATTGACCATATACCTATTGACGATGAATTAACCTACAAGCTATTTGCTTCGGGTAGAACTATTGGTACCTTCCAGTTTGAAAGTCCAGGCATGCAGAAGTATCTCAAAGAACTTCAGCCTGACTGTATTGGCGATATCGTGGCCATGAATGCGTTGTATCGCCCTGGTCCAATGGATTATATTCCAGCTTTTATTGCTCGTAAAAATGGCCGAGAACCAATCACTTACGACCTTCCTGTAATGGAAAAATACCTTAAGGATACTTATGGTATTACCGTATATCAGGAGCAGGTGATGTTGCTGTCTCGCTTGTTGGCTGACTTTACACGAGGTGAATCAGACGCACTTCGTAAGGCCATGGGTAAGAAGAAGAAGGACATTGTAGATGCTATGAAGCCCAAGTTTATTGAGGGCGGTGTGAAAAATGGCCATGATCCGAAGATTCTTGAGAAGATCTGGGGAGACTGGGAAAAATTTGCATCGTATGCTTTCAATAAGAGTCATGCTGTGTGCTATGCATGGGTCGCTTATCAAACAGCATATCTTAAGGCTCACTATCCAGCTCAGTATATGGCAGCCGTGCTTTCGCGTTCGCTCAACGATGTAACTGAACTTGCCAAGCAAATGGAGGAATGTCGTGCTATGGGTTTATCGGTCAAAGGTCCGGATGTTAATCTTTCTCGTCAGCGTTATAGTGTGGATGATGAGGGTGCTGTACGTTTTGGTTTGGCTGGTATCAAAGGTTTTGGCGAAGGAGCTGCAGATGCTATTGTTAGTGAACGAAAGGCAAATGGTCCATTCAAGGATATTTTCGATTTGGTTGAGCGCTTGGAAACTGGCTCTGTGAACCGAAAGGCTCTTGAAGCTCTAGTGTATAGCGGAGCTCTTGATAGCCTTGATTCGAAAGTGAAACGTGAACAGTATGTTGGAATTGCCAAGAATGGAGAACTTTTCTTGGATCAGGTGGTTCGTTATGGCCAGAAGTTCCGTGCTGACAAAGAGAGCAATGTGATGAGCCTGTTTGGAAACAGTGAGGATACTGAAATTGAAATTTCACATCCTTCGATCCCGGAAGGCGAACCTATGAGCACTCTTCAGCGATTGAACCTGGAGAAAGACTATGTGGGCCTTTTCTTGAGTGCTCATCCGCTTGATGATTACAAGTTCCAGTTGAAATATGCTTGTAACACTACGATGGCCGATTTGGCCCTCATACCTAATGAGCGAACACCAGAAGGAAAAGCGCAGGTTTTGGCACAACTTGCAGATCCTGCCAACAAGGCTAGGAAAGATGCTATTGATGCAATCATGGCGCGAGACATTACTTGTGGCGGACTTGTAACAGGTTGGCGTGAAGGTGTGAGTTCAAAGGGTAATCAATATGGTATTGTTACTGTTGAGGATTATAGTGGTAAGCACGAATTTCCTCTGTTTGGAGAAACCTATCCAGCATTTCGAGGCTATTGCACAGAGGGAATGTATTTGCTTATCAGGGCCAAGTTCCAACCTCGCCGTTTCTTGAGAGGTGCTCCTCAGAATCTTTTCGATCTTGAGTTTGGAATACAGAAGATAGAACTTCTCAGTGAAGTTTCAAATTCGTTGATTGAAGATGTAACCTTGGTGGTTGACATCAACAAATTTGACACAGCAGGTGTCAATATGTTATATGATCAACTATCTAAAATGTCTGCTGACGTGGATGAGTCTCTTCTTACGAACTTGTTTGTCGAAGTTGAGGATTCGGTAAGAAACTATCGTGTGCGTTTCTTTAGTAGAAAACAACGTGTTCAAGTGTCAACAGATTTGGTCGATTATCTGAACAGTTTATCTGGTGTCTATTTGAGAATTAATGATAAAGATGTTACGGATGATGTACCATTACAAAACGAGGAGGAAGAGAACCTCGTTGAGGAATTTGTTGAAGAAAATGAAGATTAATTCTTCCTTCTATAATAAATTTTAATTGAAAATATAAAATGTTAGCATATGATTATACAACAATTAAGCATTCGAATTGAGAATCAAAGTGGCGCAAGTTGGCGTGTCTTTCAGAATTTGGCAGATAAGGGAGTAAATATACTTTCGTATAGTATTGAACATTCTCCAGAGTTTGGTATGCTTCGTCTGTTGGTTGACAATGTAAAAACTGCAGAAGCGGTACTTTCTGAACAGGGTTTTACCATTGAGCTTACGCCAGTTTACACGCTTAATGTGCCTAATGAACCTGGCTCGATGAGTAGTGTTCTTAAGCATCTTTATGAGCATAATATTTCACTTGACTTTCTCTATGCTTTTCAGTATAGAGGTATTTCGCAGGCTGTGCTTCATGCCCAGGATATGGAAACTCTCGAAGAGGTGATGACTGCATACGAACGTAAACTGTTTAGCTTAAATTGATAGCTAATGGCTTTCTTTTAGCATGAATTTTTGTTGAAATTTGTAAGTTTTTCAGGCTTTTTTGTGTTTGTCTCTGAAAAAAGTCCTTTTTTTTATTGAAATTTGTTTATCACCTATTTTTTTTCGTATCTTTGTGCGTGTTATTTACATTGAATCTCTTTTGTTAAGTTCATTTTTCATATCATGACTTGAAGACTTTTATTTCTATTACCTTTGGAAAAGACAAACCCCACAGTTCATCCGCTGTGGGGTATTTTATTTTAAAGACCGAACTTTTCGTAGAAATCATGTTCTGTAATGATTTCAATGCCAAGTTGCCGTGCCTTGTCTATTTTGTTTTGTCCTGGTGCATCGCCAATTACTACATAGTTGACTTTGCCAGAAACAGAACCTACGTATTTGGCTCCATGACGTGTGAAAAAATCTTTAATCTCATCACGTTTGAAACGAGAACTTGTGCCAGTGAAGATTATGGTTATGCCGTCAAGTGCATTGCCAAGTTTTTCGGCAGCTGCAAATGTTGTATTGAATGGCAGAATTCCTTCCCAAAGACAACTATAATCGCTAAGGTCGGCTTCCATTATGTTGCGTGCCATGATGTCTCCAATCTGGTCGATGGCAATAAGTTCTTCGTAGGTAGCATGACGAAGAGCATCGAGTGAGCTAAAATGCTGTGCAAGAAGTTTACCAGTGATTTTGCCAATGCCATCAATTCCAAGACCGCCAATGATGCGATCGAGGGTGAGTGTAGATATGCTTTGGCGAACTCCGTCAAGCATTTGAGTGATGCTTTTTTCTGCATATCCTTCACCCAAGTGATATCGTAAGAAAGCACGGTAGCTGCTCAGGAAAACATCAGGTTCAAAGTTCGTCTCATCAGTAACAAGAACTTTATAAAGATCGTTCACACTGGCTATGTTGAGTTTGTCGAACAAATCTTCGAGAACTGAAGGTCCGAGTCCCTTGATGTTTGCGCAGTCTTTTCCACACCAGTATTCCAATCTTTGAATAGCTTGCTGTTTGCAGTGACGGTTGGGACAGATCCAATATTCTCCTTTTTTAATGAGAGGAGTCTGACAACAAGGGCAAGTTTCGGGGAACTTGATTTCTTCGTGCAAAAGATTGGGCTCTGCACTGTTTCGTTCATTGTCAAGAGATGTCACTTGTGGAATGACTTCGCCTGCCTTTTGAACAAAAACATAGGCACCAACAAATATGCCTAACTGGCGGATGTAATTCTCGTTGTTGAGGGTTGCTCGACTTACAATGCTGCCACTAATTGCAGTAGGGTCGAGTTCTGCCACAGGAGTGATGTGGCCTGTCATGCCAACTTGGAATGTGACACCTCGCACAAGGGTGCTTTGTGCCTCTTGCGGAAATTTTCGAGCTTTGCACCAATTAGGGAATGTTGTGTTAAGTCCGAGGTATTCCTGGTGTTTACGTTGGTTTACTTTGACAACAACACCATCACAATCGTATGGCAAAGTGCGGCTGTTTCGGATATCGTTAAAACGATTGATAGCCTCAGTAAGTTGGCTGATGTTTTCGAATGCCTGACTCTCTTGATAGTGGCTGAAGCCGAGGGTATCGAGCAAATTGAGGGTCGCTTCTTGAGAGGAGAGATGTTCTGCTTGCCATGTCTCATCGGTGGAATAAGCAGCATAGGCATTGACGATAAGTCCGCGTTTAGCGGTTACCTTAGGGTCAAGTTGCTTGAGACTTCCTGAGGCAGCATTTCGCTTATTGGCGAAGGGTTTTTCACCATGCGCCTCTTTTTCCTTGTTCAGACGATCGAAAGCACCTTGTGGCATTAGAACTTCGCCGCGCACCTCAAAGATGTGGGGCAGGGCAATCGCCTGTTCAGCCTCAAATTCGCTGAACAAGTTTGGTTCATCGGAAGAAGATGGCTCAGATGAGGGAAATGAGAGACGTTGAGGCACATTGCGAATGGTTCGAACATTGGCAATGACAGATTCGCCTTCAAGTTGGTTGCCACGAGTCACGGCATCGGTGAGCATTCCATCTGTATAGATGAGTGAAATTGAGAGTCCATCATATTTGGGCTCATAGGTATAACTCACCTTTTCGTCTGGAAAGGCTTGTTGCAGTTGGCGAGTGGTTTGTGAAAGCCACTCTTGCAGCTCATCATCGCTATAAACATTCTCGATGCTCTGCATTGGAATGATATGCTTGCGCTTCTCGAAACTGCCTTGGATGTCGGATCCTACATGCTGAGTAGGACTACCTTCAATAATTATACCGCTGGCCTTTTCAAGGGCTTGCAATTGTTTGAATTCCATGTCAAACTCAAAGTCTGACATCGGAGGATCATTTTCTATGTAATATTTCATTGAGGCCCATGCCAAGGCTTCGGTCAGGCTTGCCTGATCTTTGACATTACGCTTCTTGAAATCTTCAAGTGTGTACATTCGTCTTTCTGGTGTTTATCGAAAAGAAAGCTTTTTTGATGAGGAGAAATGTTTATTTTTCGAGCAAATCGGGACGACGCTCCTGTGTGCGCTTGACAGCCATTTCATGCTCCCATTCGCGAATTTTTCGTTCGTGTCCAGAGAGAAGAATTTCGGGTACGGCAGAGACGGTGCCATCTTGGAAAGTATAAACAGAAGGACGAGTATATACAGGAGGTGCCAACAGATCGTCCTGAAAAGAATCTGAGAGAGCAGACTGCTCATCACCAATGGCTCCTGGGATAACACGTACTACTGCATCAGTGATGATGGCTGCGGGAAGTTCTCCTCCGGTGAGAACATAATCACCGATGGTGATTTCTTTGGTGATAAGTTTTTCGCGGATGCGCTGGTCGATGCCCTTGTAGTGGCCGCAGAGGATGATGATATTGTCAGCCATGGAGAGCTCGTTGGCCATGTGCTGGTCAAAGGTCTCTCCATCGGGAGTAACAAAAATCACCTGATCGTAATGTCGCTGGCTCATGAGTTCAGAGATGCAACGATCAATGGGTTCGCATTGCATAACCATGCCAGCAGAACCGCCAAAAGCGTAATCGTCAACACTGTGACGTTTTTCATCTGTGCTCCAGTCGCGTAGGTTATGAACTTTGATTTCGACCAAGCCTTTTGCCTGGGCACGCTTGAGGATGCTTTGATTGAGTGGGCTGTCTAGCAGCTCGGGGAGAACGGTTATAATATCTATACGCATTTTTTTTCGTTGTTTTGTTTGTTAGTTTCGTCAAAGTGACTGCATATCGTTGAGTTTCTTGTAGTATCCACCCTTTGCAATGAGCTCCTCGTGTGTGCCTCGTTCAACAATTTCACCTTCGTAGAGTACGCAAATTTCGTCGGCATTCTTGATGGTTGAGAGACGGTGAGCAATTGCGATTGTAGTACGGCTCTTCATGAGGCGTTCAAGGGCCTCCTGTACTAAGCGCTCTGATTCAGTATCGAGAGCGGAGGTGGCTTCGTCAAGAATGAGGATAGGAGGATTCTTGAGAATTGCTCGAGCAATGGAGATGCGCTGTCGCTGACCTCCACTTAGTCGTCCTCCTCGGTCTCCGATAGGAGTGTTGTAGCCTTCGGGCATCTCCATGATAAAGTCATGGGCGTTGGCAATTTTGGCTGCAGCAATCACTTCGTCCATTGTGGCGTTATCAACACCAAAAGTGATGTTGTTGAAAATAGTGTCATTGAAAAGAATTGCCTCTTGATTGACATTTCCAATGAGGGTTCGAAGGTCGGAAATTCGAACATCTCGGATGTCTTTTCCGTCGATCATAAGCTGGCCCGAAGAGACATCGTGATAGCGAGGAATGAGATCGACAAGCGTACTCTTTCCTGAGCCTGACTGACCAACAAGGGCAATGGTTTTACCTTTGGCAACTTTGAGGTTGATGTGCTTAAGAACATTTACTTCGCTATTCTGGTAGTGGAAAGTAACGTCCTTGAGCTCAATGCCATCTTCAAAGTTATTGAGAGGCTGAGGTGAAAGCGGATCAGTGAGGTTGTTTTCGGCCTGAAGGATTTTATCAATACGCTCCATTGAGGCTAAGCCTTGCGGAACTTGATAGAATGCTTTTGAGAAATCTTTCAGCGGCTGGATGACCATGTAAAGAAGCACAAGGTAATAGATAAACATGCCAGCATCCATGATGTTTTGTGTGAGGATGAAGTATCCGCCGATCCAAAGCACAATTACGATAACGCAAGTGCCAAGGAACTCTGAGGCAGGGTGTGCAGAAGACTGTCGATAGGCCACAGAATTCATGCCATTACGGTAAGCCTCATTGGTTTTTGTGAATCGAGCCAACATCTTCTCTTCGGCCAGAAATGCTTTGATGATGCGGAGTCCGCTCAAGGTTTCGTCGAGCTCGGTCATGATTTGGCCCCACTGTTCTTGTGTGAATTTTGACTTCTTCTTGAGTTTGCGGGTCACGCTGCCAATAGCCCAAATCATTATCGGAGCTGTAATAAGTACACAGAGTGTAAGTTGCCATGACAGAGAGAAGAGCATGAAGAATATTACCACAATGGCAATAGGATTCTTAATAAGCATATCGACCGAAGAGGTGAGTGAGGTCTCAACCACTTGTGCATCGCTCGACATTCGTGAAACGATATCGCCCTTCCTCTCTTCGCTAAAGAAGGCGATTGGCAGGCGAAGTACTTTGTCATACACAGCAATGCGGATGTCTTTGACCACACCCGTGCGGAATGGAATCATTACGGCCGAAGAGATGTAGTAGCTACCACATCGCAAACCGGTCATCACTATCAGTACCGTGCCCATGAGCAAGAGTACGGCCATCTGCCCATGTTCGGCAATAAGTTGCTGAACATACCAATAGGCATTATTGATGATAGCATCTTTATCGATGCCTTCTATAGGCTGATACTCGTAAACCTTGCTCTCTACCTGAAACAGGATATTGAGGATAGGCACCAGTGCTGCAAACGAGAAGACGCTGAGCCACTGGCTTACGAAGTTGAGCACCACCGACCAGGCAAGGTACTTGCGGTAGGGACGAATGTATCGACCCATAACCGAGAAAAATTGCTTGAGCATATATATTATATTTTTACTTTATCAAAATTTAATAAACGACTTGAGAGCATCTCTCTTGGAATGATGCGTTTCATTGCGTTGGTGACAATGTTGAGCATGCCTTCGCGCATAAAATCCTTGCGTATGGCAAGAACTGTGGTGCGGAAGAATTTGCCAGAGTTGACACGTCTGATGTTGCTCTTTTGTTCTGCAGAAAGGAACTGAGCACAGGTTTCAGGAATCAGGGTATAACCGCCATTGACATCAACGGCAGAGATTAGTGTTGGCAGATTTCCGCAATCAAGGAATGAGGTGTGCATCGTTTCGCGATGAATGACTTCTGTGAGTTGTGGATAGCTGTCATGAAAATCGCGTAATACCCAAATTTCACCATTCTGCAAATCTTCAGGACGAAGGTTTTCGCGGTTATAGAGAACACTGGCAGGTGAGACGTAGAGCACGAAGCGTTCTGTCCAAAGGTCGAAAGACAGCAGATTGGTGTCAAGAATATCTCCGGCGGAAACAATTACCATATCGAGTTCAGACCTCTGCAACATATTGATGAGAGCTGCAGGAGGAAGTGCATGGATGTGTGGTTCTACTAATGGGTTGTTTTCTTTGACGATGCGAGCAAAAGGAGGAAAAACCACTTGGGCAACATCGGGAATCATTCCGATGCGAAGTTGACCACGCTCTTCTTCGCGATGGCTTTTTACCATTTGTCGAAGCATCGAGCTATTGTGAAGGATAATTTCGGCCTGCTGAATCACTTGACGGCCCATAGGTGTAGGCTCGATAGGATGTTTTGAGCGGTCAAAGATTATGACATCTATTTCTGCCTCCAGTTTCTGGATGGTTGAAGATAGGGTCGATTGAGTCACGCCACAAGCAGTGGCGGCATTGACAAAGTGCCTCGATTTGTCGACGGCGATGATATATTCCAACTGTTGGAAAGTCATTGCAAAATATTTTCTGAAGAACCAGATTGTAAATGCTGCTTTGAGAGGCTCAAAACTGCATTATTGATTTTTATCAATGCAAAGATAGAAAAAATCTGTTTGTATTGTTCAAAA
>JAUNCV010000005.1:28985-32985 GCA_030526445.1 Bacteroidales bacterium
TATTTTTGCAGCGCCAATCGAAAAAAGGAGGTTCCTTGTTTCAATTGTCATTCAAACTGTAAATAAAATACATTATTAATATATACCTTATACATTATGATTCAAAAAGTCATCAAGAGAGATGGTCGTACAACCGACTTCAACTTCAACAAGATTGAAGATGCCATCCGCCGAGCTATGGATACCACTGAGGCAGGTATTGATGCAGTTTTGGCTGCACAAATTGCAGATAAGATTGCAAAAGAGGGATCTGCTTTGATGCGTGTAGAAGATATTCAGGATGCTGTAGAGATAGAACTGATGAACTCGGAGCGTAAAGAGGTGGCTCGTAAGTATATCTCTTATCGCAACAGCCGTAGTATTGCAAGAAAGGCTAAAACACGTGAGATTTTCGAAAGCATTATTGGCGCAAAAAATAATGAAATCACACGTGAGAATGCTAACATGAATGCAGACACCCCAGCTGGTATGATGATGAAGTTCGCTTCGGAGTCAACAAAGCCCTTCGTAGATGATTATCTGCTCTCAGAAGAGGTAAAAGAGGCTGTGAAGAGAGGCTATATTCATATTCATGATAAGGATTATTATCCTACCAAGTCGCTCACTTGTGTTCAGCATCCGCTCAATACTATTTTGCAGCATGGACTGAAGGCTGCCCATGCAGAAAGCCGCCCTGCAAAGCGTATTGAAACCGCTTCTGTTCAAGCATGTATCAGCCTTGAGACTGCTCAGAATGAGATGCATGGCGGTCAGGCAATACCTGCTCTCGATTTCTATTTTGCACCTTATGTACGACTCACCTACAAAGAAGAGGTGAAGGTTGTAGAAGATTTTGAGGGTGCAGATTATACCGATCTTCTTGATGCCGAGATTAAGGATTATATCAAGAAGCCATTGGATGGACTGACTGGCAAGGAGCGTGCAAAGCAGCAGGCAATCAATCGTACAGTGTCTCGTGTTCATCAAGCTATGGAGGCTTTCATTCATAATATGAATACTATCCATAGCCGTGGCGGAAATCAGGTGGTATTCTCAAGTGTAAACTATGGTACTGATACCAGTCCGGAAGGTCGCTGTGTAATGCGCGAATTGCTGCATAGCACTTATGAGGGTGTGGGTAATCATGCCACTGCTATCTTCCCAATCCAGATTTGGAAGAAGAAACGAGGTGTTAATTATCTGCCAGGTGATCCAAACTATGATCTTTACATGTTAGCATGTAAGGTTTCGGCTCGTCGATTCTTCCCTAACTTCCTGAATCTCGACGCAACCTTTAATTATCATGAGGAATGGAACGAAAATGACCCTGATCGTTACTTGCATGAGGTAGCTACTATGGGTTGTCGTACCCGTGTGTTCGAAAATCGTTTCGGTTCAAAGACTTCTGTTGGTCGAGGAAATCTCTCTTTCACCACAATCAATATTGTGGGTTTGGCTATTGAGAGCATGAGCGAGCCAAGTCAGGAGAAGCGTATTGAGGTGTTTATGCTTCGTTTGAATGAGATGTGCGAATTGGTTGCAAAGCAGCTTGATCAGCGTTTCGAATTTCAGAAGACCGCTTTGGCTAAGCAGATGCCACTTGTAATGTCTTGTCTTTGGAATGGCTCTGATAAGCTTAAGCCAAATGATACTCTTGCTCCTGTCATTAATCAGGGTACCCTTGGTATTGGCTTTATTGGTTTGGCAGAGGCGCTCATTGCACTCATTGGCAAACATCACGGTGAGAGTGATGAGGCTCAGAAACTGGGCTTGAAGATTGTGGGCTTTATGAAGAAAAAGGCAGACGAGTTCTGTGATCGATACAAGCACAACTACTCAATTCTCGCTACCCCAGCTGAGGGTCTTTCAGGACGATTCACCCGCATTGATAGAAAGCGTTTCGGTATGATAAAGGGTGTGACAGATAAGGACTACTACACCAACTCAAATCATGTGCCAGTTTATTATAAGTGCTCGGTTAAGCATAAGGCTGAAATTGAGGCTCCATATCATGATTTGACTCGAGGTGGCCACATCTTCTATGTTGAGATCGATGGCGATGCTACCCACAATCCTGATGCTATCTGCCGAGTGGTTGATTTGATGGATCAGCTTAATATGGGCTATGGTTCTGTAAATCATAACCGCAATCGTTGTATGGACTGTGGTCACGAAGATTCGTTGGAAGGTGAGGCTGTTTGCCCAGAGTGTGGCAGCACTTCTATTGACCGTTTACAGCGAATTACTGGTTACCTTGTTGGTACCACAGATCGTTGGAATAGCGGTAAACTTGCAGAGTTGAAAGATCGCGTGCGTCATACATAATATATAAAGAAAGCTCCCCAATTTGAGGAGCTTTCTTTTTTATGTATATCTAATTTAACGATTCTGTTGAAGAGCTGTTTCAGCAGCGTTGAATTTTTCTCTAAACTCTACATCGGATTGCAGTAGGTCTTCAACATTCTTGATGGCATGAAGAACTGTTGCATGATCACGACCACCTACAATTTGACCAATTCTGCTTACGCTTTGAGTAGTGTATTTCTTGCAAAGTGACATAGCGGCTTGACGAGCCCAAACAATTTCGCGCTTACGACTCTTGCTGTTGATACTCTTCATATCTACACCATATACTCCAATAACAGACTGCAGAATTGCTTCGCAAGTAATGACGCGTTGTTCGATTTTAACAATCATACGCATAACACGTGCTGCAAGGTCAACATCAATAGGGCGGCTGAAGGCAATAGAATGTGCTAAAAGAGAATTCACAATGCCTTCCAGGTCTCGAACATTGTCAGTAGCATTTCGAGCAATGAAGTCAACCACATCTTCGTTGATTTTGAGGCCTTCTTTTTCGCATTTCTTTCGAAGGATCTCTCGACGAAGTTCGTAATCTGGGTGCTCGATTTCACCGATAAATCCCCATTTAAATCTGGTAAGGAGACGAGGCACAAGTTCTTCAAGTTCAACTGGTGGGCGATCGCAGGTCATGATAAGCTGTTTTCCTGCTTCGTGAAGATAGTTGAATATGTGGAAGAAAGTGTTTTGGGTTGCTATAAGATTCTTTCCAGCAAATTCCTGAATATCATCAACAATTAATACGTCAATGGTACGATAAAAGTTGATGAAGTTGTTGAGTTGGTTGTTTCGAACAGCGTCGGTGTATTGTATTTTGAAGAGATGCGACGGAACGTACAGGACTCGTTTTTCTGGGTTCTGCTCCTGAATATATGTGCCAATAGCTTGAGCAAGATGAGTCTTGCCTACACCAGATGCACCAAAGATAAAGAATGGATTGAATGCATTGTTGCCCGGTTTCTGGGCAACGGTAAGAGCTGCACTGAGTGCTAATTCATTACTCTTACCTGCACAGAAGGTCTTGAAAGTGCATAAAGGATTCAGTCTTGAGTCGAATTCTGGCTCTTTTTTGATCTCGGCACGTTGCAAGGCTTCGGTTTGTACAACAGGTTCATTTTGTGTAAGACGAATCTGGTAATCCAGTCGTAAACGTGTGCCGAATACCTTCTGAAGACTTTTCTTCAGTAGGTCAAAGTATTGGCTTTCGAGCCTTTCGTATACAAAATGGGAGGGTATTTCGAGTGTCAGCTTGTTGTCGACATAGCTGATGGCTTTGTTCTGAGCAAAGAATGCTTCATAAGCCTCTTCGTTCTGAAGGTTATCGCGGATGATTCCGAGACACTGTTCCCATTGTGTCTGATAGGATAGTTGCATATATTAGGTTACAATCAGTTGCGGTTTGTAATTTCCTTTTCTCTTTATATACTATGTAAGTTACTGAGAGTCGTTTGGCTGGAGTAACTTAAATAATATGTAAGGTTACCTTGAAGTGAATGACGGTCTTCAATGATTTCCGGGCACAAAGGTACGGCAATTTTTTTAAACCTCCAAATGTAATTTTTTCGTATAAATATTTGGAAATATCTAACTCGTTGTTTTTCAGTTAAAAGATAATGTTGATAAATATTTGATTGAAACCTATGAACGTATGGATTTTCTG
>JAUNCV010000144.1 GCA_030526445.1 Bacteroidales bacterium
AGGAGCGATGGATTACTTCACGGTGACGAGGAAGTAGTTCTTCTTGCCCTTCTGAGCAATGAGATACTTGCCAAGGAGAAGGTCGGTGGCAGTGATCTCCTGATCGAAAGCAGCGAGCTTAGCCTTGTTGACAGCAATGCCGCCACCCTGAGCCAGCTTGCGGAACTCGCCCTTAGAGATGCCAAAGCCTTCGGCCAACATATCAACAGCCTTCATGCCTTCGCCAAATGCCTCTTTCGAAACCTCGATGGTTGGAACAGACTCGAAGATCTGGAGGAGGGTCTCCTCATCGAACTTGCGAAGCTCCTCGCCACCACCATTGCTGAAGAGGAGGTTTGAAGCTGCTACTGCCAACTCGAAGTCGGCCTGGCTGTGTACCATTACAGTGATTTCCTGAGCCAGACGCTTCTGCAGTGCGCGAAGGTGTGGAGCCTCGGCCTGCTCAGCCTCAAGTGCCTCGATCTCCTCCTTTGAAAGAGAGGTGAAGATGCGGATGTAGCGCTTTGCATCCTCATCGGTCACATTGAGCCAGAACTGATAGAACTTGTATGGAGAGGTGCGCTTAGGATCGAGCCAAACGTTGCCCGACTCGGTCTTACCGAACTTCTTGCCATCGGCCTTGGTGATGAGTGGGCAGGTGAGAGCGTATGCCTCATTGCCGGTCACCTTGCGGATGAGCTCAGTACCAGTGGTGATGTTGCCCCACTGATCGGCACCACCCAACTGAAGCTTGCAATTAGCGGTCTCGTTGAGGTGCAGGAAGTCATAGCCCTGGAGGAGCTGGTAGGTGAACTCGGTAAACGACATGCCATCGGCACCATTCTCGCCCGAAAGACGACGTTTTACAGAGTCCTTTGACATCATATAGTTAACAGTGATGAGCTTGCCCACGTTGCGGATAAAGTCGAGGAATGAGAACTCCTTCATCCAGTCATAGTTGTTGACAAGGACTGCTGCATTAGGAGCATCGCTATCAAAGTCGAGGAACTTAGCAAGCTGCTTGCGGAGGCACTCCTGGTTGTGACGAAGCATATCCTCATCGATGAGAACGCGCTCCTTGCTCTTGCCCGAAGGGTCGCCAATCATGCCGGTAGCACCACCAATGAGTGCGTATGGCTTGTGGCCACAACGCTGGAAGTGACGAAGCATCATAACACCAACAAGGTGACCAATGTGCAAAGAGTCGGCAGTAGGGTCAATGCCGAGGTAAGCCGAAGTCATCTCCTTCTGGAGCTGCTCTTCAGTGCCTGGCATTACCTGATGGATCATGCCACGCCAAGTAAGTTCTTGAACAAAATTCATTTTTTCCATATACAATATAATAGTTTGTTATTTTCTTATCGCGTTCTGAGGCAGCTTGTCGGCATCATTGCCAAAGCTGCAGAGGTCTGAGGCGGGTTCGATGGTTACTCTTGACTCATCGAGCACGCTTTTGTCAAGTTGCCACACCTGGGCAAAGAAGTCATAGACAGCCTGCCTTTTGTTGGGGCCAAAGTCGTGACGTTCGCCCGGGAGAAATCGGGTATAAAACTGCTCTTCTGCCCCATAGAAACCATAGATGCGTTGCACGAAGGGGAACTCGAGCGTTGGGTAGGTGTGGGTCCAGTCGCCCTCATCGCCCACCAGCATCATGGGTTTGGGGGCAAAGGTTGCTGCCAGCTCAATGTTGCTGGTCAGGAAGAAACTGCCGTCGGGCTGATAGCCTCGGTGAATCTGGATGCCACTCTCGCAAGGACAGCCGCCATCGAAGTGCGAGCAGACACTCACTACAGGGCAAGAGGCCGTGACACGGTCATCGACCAAAGAGATGAGCATGGCATGGGTGCCGCCACCGCTGCCACCATTCACGCCAATACGTGTTGCATCAACATCCTTGCGGGTGAGGGCATAGTCGAGCAAGCGGATGCCCCACATCACTTGTGTGGGCATGGCTTCGGCCACCTCATGATTGGCCAGCTGCAAGGCACTTTCGCCATAGGCATACGAGTCGAAATCAATGCAGATGGCACCCATGCGGGCCAATGTGCCCATGCGTTGCTGCTGATCTTCGCGATATCGACCCTCCTTGAAGTGGCCATTGGGACAGATGATCACAGGCCATTTCTGCTGGCGCTTCTTTCCCTTTGGACAGGGCGTATAGATGGAACCGAACACATAAAGTCCGGGTGTGGTTTCGAGGGCAATGTTCTGCACAGTGTATCCCTCCATTTTGCGCATTTTGCCCAATAGGGGTTTGAGCGGTACGCAGGCATCGAGCATAGGCTGGATGCCAAGTTTTTTTCGGGTTTCCGTTCTGAGGAAATCCCTACGTTGTTGCCAGGCCTCGGCATTGGGCACGAGACTTTCGAGCCAAGAGAGCAACTTCTCGCCATCGGCATCATACCGACGCATGTATTCGTATCGCTTGATTTTGTAGATGCGAGGATTGTGTTGCTGCCAGGCACGCCAGTCGAAAGGACTCAGGACATTGAGCAAGGTCTCTTCGAGCGAATAAGGACGGATGCGGCTCTCGGCATGTTCAATGACAAGCCCTGTGGTATCGGTATCCACATAGCGAAAATCGACACCGAACTGCTGCTCAATCTGGTCGAGCACAGTGCCGAGTGCGGTTGTAGCCTGCAAGAGAATACTTAATACCCAAGCGCTTGTCATAAATATAGTATTTGTTATTGATTATCAATCAATGCTTTGCATGTACCATTCGTAGAGTTTCTGTACACCCTCTTCGATTTCAACCTTATGGGTCCAGCCAAGGCTATGGAGCTTGCTCACATCGATGAGTTTGCGCATGGTGCCATCGGGCTTGGTGGTGTCGAACTCGATGGTGCCTTCGAAACCAACCGACTTGGCCACCAGTTCTGAAAGCTCGCGGATGGTCAGCTCCTTGCCAGTGCCCACGTTGATGTGGCAGTTGCGGATTTCGCCCAAAGAAGGAATTGCACCACCACGACCGGTTGAGTGATTGCGATCGACCACACCATCGGCCTTCACGCCATAGTGTACTGAAGAGTATTTCTCGATGCCGATGATGTCTTTGAAATCGACATTGAGGAGCACATGTACCGAAGCATCGGCCATATCTTCGCTCCAGAGGAACTCACGAAGAGGAGTGCCAGTGCCCCAAAGGCGCACCAGGTTATCCTCAATGCCATAGAAGGCAAGCACCTTGCGGATGAGGCTTTCGTCGGAGGTTTCGTCAATGACATAACGAACCACTTCGCCATTCTCCTTGATGTTGGCACCTACCGGACGAACACGAAGATCGGCACGGATGCGAGCCCAGTCATTGTCGTTGATGAGTTTGGCCAGGAATACCTTACGCATCATGGCTGGCATCACATGGCTGTTCTCGAGGTGGAAGTTATCATTAGGGCCGTAGAGGTTGGTTGGCATCACTGCAATATAGTTTGTGCCATACTGCAGGTTATAGCTTTCGCACATCTTCAGGCCCGCAATTTTAGCAATGGCATACTCCTCGTTGGTGTATTCGAGGGGCGAAGTGAGCAGGCAATCCTCCTTCATTGGCTGTGGAGCATCTTTCGGATAAATGCAGGTAGAGCCTAAGAAGAGCAACTTCTGCACGCCATGAGCATAAGCTTCGGAGATGACATTGCACTGGATCTTCATGTTCATCATCATGAAGTCGGCACGATACAGGCTATTGGCCATGATGCCACCCACAAAGGCAGCTGCCAGGACAACGGCATCGGGCTTCTCCTCATCGAAGAACTTACGAACCGCATACTGATCGGTCAAGTCAAGCTCCTTGTGGGTGCGACCAACGAGATTGGTGTAACCACGAGAAAGGAGATTGTTCCAGATGGCCGAACCAACAAGTCCGCGATGACCTGCTACATAAATTTTTGCCTCTTTATTCAGCATAGTTTAATTTACTTTACGATTCCCTTTTCAAGATACTCAGCGAGGTTGGTGCGCATAACGCTTGCCACGTGGTCGGCAGCAACCTTCTGCATATCGTGCTGTACCATAATCTGCACAAGCTGTTCGAATGAGGTGGTCTGTGGGTTCCAGCCGAGCTCGTTCTTTGCCTTGGTTGGGTCGCCCCAGAGGTTCACAACATCGGTTGGGCGATAGAATGCCTCGGAAACAGCCACAACAACCTTGCCTACGAGGTGTGCGTTGGTTGGGTTGGTAACCGAAACAACGATACCCTTCTCGTTGATGCCTTCGCCCTCCCAACGAAGCTCGATGCCTGCATGATGGAATGCAAGGGTGGCGAACTCGCGAACAGTGTGCTGAACGCCAGTGGCAATGACGAAATCTTCAGGAGTGTGGTGCTGAAGGATGAGCCACATGCACTCAACATAGTCCTTGGCATAACCCCAGTCGCGAAGCGAATCGAGGTTGCCGAGATAGAGACAATCCTGCTTGCCCTGAGCAATGCGTGCTGCTGCAAGGGTAATCTTGCGGGTAACGAAGGTCTCGCCACGACGTTCTGACTCATGGTTGAAGAGAATGCCTGAGCAGCAGAACATGTTGTAAGCCTCACGATACTCCTTGATAATCCAGAAACCATAGAGCTTGGCTACAGCATATGGAGAGTATGGGTGGAATGGAGTCATCTCGTTCTGAGGAACCTCCTCGACCTTGCCATAAAGCTCGGAGGTAGATGCCTGATAGATCTTGCAAGAGTTCTCAAGGTGGTTGGTGCGAACAGCTTCGAGGATGCGAAGCACACCTACAGCATCAACATCGGCAGTAAACTCAGGGGCATCGAACGAAACCTGCACATGGCTCTGAGCCGCAAGGTTGTAGATCTCGGTTGGCTGCACTTTGCCTACAAGCTTAACGAGCGACATAGAGTCACCCATATCGGCATAATGCAGGTGAAAATTAGGAGTGCCCTCAAGGTGAGCAATACGCTCACGATAATCGACAGAACTACGACGGATAATGCCGTGAACCTCGTAACCCTTTGCGAGAAGGAACTCGCTGAGATAGCTACCATCCTGACCGGTTACACCGGTGATCAATGCTACTTTTCTTTCCATATTTGCTAGAAGATAAATTATTATTTCGCGCGCGTTAATAAACACAGTGCGGCAAATATATGTTAAAAAAACGAGGTAGCCAAAAAACGCTACCTCAAACTGAATTTATTGCATCAAAATGTAAGTCCCACAACAAAATAAGTAGCTTCACTTTGCGGATTGAACACTATTTGGCCC
>JAUNCV010000145.1 GCA_030526445.1 Bacteroidales bacterium
TGAAAAGTCTATTTTGGGTGCAATCATAATTCTTCATTTATTCGAAAATTGATAATTATCGCCACATGACAAGTACTCAATCTGACCTCCCATCAATTTGCGCAGTTTCGAGTAAGCCTCTTCACCTGTGCAATGCATGGTCAGGAATTGCGTAGAGGAATAAGCCTTTAACTCTTTGGCGAGTTGACTTATGAATTTATCTTCTTCCTGCTCATTCAATCCGCTTTTGACCAGATGCATACCTGCCAAGACATAGGAGGGAGCATGCCCAATCAATTCTGTGGATTTACGCATGATATTGATGATGCCCGAATGTGCACACCCAGCAAACAGAACGGTCTCGTTGCCTTCCTGAATAATCAGGTTCTGTTCGTGACAGAAGCAGTCATTTGTTGTCTTATCCGGACCATAGAGTAGCCGATTGCCATGGGGCAGGAGGCAGTTCCCTCCAACCGAAGAGAAGATTGTCAAGCCAGGAGCAATACATGTGGTTTCCGTGCAGAATACAAGTCGGGTGTTATCAGCCAACTCCGTATCAAGTCCGATGTAGCGCAGACCGGTTTCGCGCAGAGAGTAATGACCCTCAAAAGCCTCAGTATGCAGATAGATCTTGGCTTTATGATTCTGCTCAAGGAATGTGCGAAGCCCACCCCCATGGTCATAATGTCCATGCGAAATGATGGCAATATCCACATCCTCGATACGCAGTCCCAGCTTCTTAGCATTCTGTGCGAAGAGGTCGCTCTGTCCCATGTCGAACAGCACGTTCCGGCCATCCTCCAACTGGATATAGAGGCTCAATCCATGCTCAACGGGCAGACCTCTGCGGCTTGTATTTTCTACTAACGATGTGATTCGCATAATGTTATTCGGATTCTTTTGTTTTTTTAGAAAAACCAGGGAATGCATCGATTCACTCTCCGGCAGTATTCCTTGTATTATTATTCAAAGAATTTTTCAATCAACAGCAGGGTCATGAAACCCAGCAGCAAAGCATAGGTGGCCTGCTTTTGATAGCCATGGGCGTGGGTCTCAGGAATCATCTCATCGCTCGTCACATAGAGCATCGCGCCACCCGCAAAGCCGAGCATGATAGGCAGGAGTGTGGCAGAGACATTGCCCAATCCGAAGCCAATCCATACGCCCAAGACTTCGAGCAGACCGATGGCGATGGAGATTACGAATGTGCGCATAGGCTTCACACCAGCCAGCAGGAGAGGGGCGATAATGACCATACCTTCTGGTACGTTCTGCAAGGCTATACCCAGGCTGACCGCCCAGCTGCTTGCCTCCAGATCGCTCATGCTTACACCCGCAGCCATGCCTTCCGGCAGTTTGTGCAAGGCAATGGCCATGACAAAGAGCAGGACATGGTTCAAAGATGCGTTATTATGATGCTCCTCTTCGTCGAGTCCGGTAATGTGGTGCAGGTGAGGAGTGACAAGGTCGAGCACATTTAGGAAGAGTGCACCCACCATCACACCAATAACAACCCACCACCATGGAGCAGACCCCTCGAAGGCAGGAACAATCAGTCCTAACGTCGAGGCAGCCAACATGATACCGGCACAATAGCCCAGTATCGTGTCGTTCCATTTATGCGGCAACTCTTTGATAACGAAACCAAGGAGACTACCTATTATTGTTGCTCCGCATAGACCTGCGGCACTAATCCATACTGCGTTCATAAACTGCTCAAATCTTTTTTACTACCTTAGCCGGATTCCCTACTGCAACAGAGTTCGAGGGAATATCCTTCACCACCACACGTATCTTCTCGTTGCGCTCCTTTACGTTGGCCGGGCGAATCTGATTATATTCCCAACAAAGGTCATGACAAGCATAAAGATCCTTTATCAATTCGGGCTCAACGGCATTGTAAACCATGCCCGCTTGCTGTTTTTCGTGTTCTGTCATAGACCGTTATTTGTTATGAATAAACTGATATGAAGTGGCAAGCCATTGCTGAGCCATGAGATAATGCATGGCAGATGTAGGATGTATTCCATCCCATATCCAGTAGGAAACGGGAGTAGAAGGATGCTTCGAGATAGTATCTGCTATCATGGAATGAAAAGGAATGAGAACTGCAGGATATTCCTCTGCTATTGCCTCTATTTCATGTATAAGTTCGTAGATCAAGCATTCGCGCTCGCAGTAATCCTCATTATCAATTCGGCCTACCTTTGCCACAAAAGGAGTGCAAAGTATGAATTTAACCTTCGGATTTTGCTTGAGTACTCGGTCCAGAAGTGTACGGTATTGCTCGCCCCAAGCCTTAGCTGGGAGACCATCCTCGAGGTGCTTTTCCACATCGTTTGTGCCCACGAGTATAGAAACCACATCAGGCTGCAGCGCCAGAACATCCTTGTCCCAGCGTGCAGACAGATCGTCGAGCGTATTGCCACTAATGCCACGGTTGTAGAATTTCCATTGTTCCTCAGGATATAGGGCCTGAACCTGTGAAGCGGCAATCATCATGTATCCATGACCATAGATATGATTCATATCCTCATGGTTTCGATCTTCCGACGGCGTGTTCCACACCTTACTGTTGCCCCAGGCTCCATCCGTGATGGAGTCGCCTATAAAAAGCACCTTCTTCCCTTCAGCCTCTCCTGATAATGAAAGAGAGAAGAACATGATTATAAATAAACATTTTCGTATCATATTTCTTAATTACCTTAATACCTATACAATCGGAAATGTTGTCTTTTGTTAAGGATTTATTGGAAGTTACGAATGCGTACCTCTATGCCACTGTCTTTGAGCAACTCTACAACCTTCTCAATCTTGGTTTCACTATAATGGTAGGGATAGAGCACCTTAGGCTGAATCGTTTTGGCTGCTTTTGCCAACTGCTCTGGAGTCATGGTGTAGGGCAGGTTGCAAGGCAGGAAGGCTACATCGATGTCCTTGAGATCGGCGAGTTCGGGAATATCCTCTGTGTCGCCAGCAATATAGATGCGTAGTCCGTCAATGGTGAGCACATAACCGTTGTCGCGTCCTTTGCTATGAAACTGCTGCTTGTCAGCCGAGTTGTTGTAGGCAGGTACTGCTTCCACTTTCATGTCCTTAAACTCTTTTTCTTCACCATTCTTCATGCTGATTGCCTCTGTGAGTTGTTGAGCTGAATTGGGGTTGGCAACGATGACGGTTCCTTCCTTGGTGAGTTGCTCGATGGCCTTCACATCGAGATGGTCAAAGTGCTCGTGCGTAACAAATATGTAGTCGGCCTTGGCAAACTTAGAGTAGTCTGTGACGGGTGGCAACTGAGTGACAGGATCTACGTGGATGTTCTTGCCGTTATATTCAATCTGTAGTGTACCATGCTTGATAGGAGTGATGACTACAGGTTTGTCAGACTTTGTGTAAAGGGTGTCAGACTGAGCCGATGCGCCTAAAGGAAACAGCATCATGGCTGATAAAAGAATTGCTTTCATAAAATCTATGTATGAATGGTTTTGTTATTATATCATACTTTTTTCTTTTTTTCGAGTGCAAATATACGCATTAATTTCGAAAAAACTCTTTTTGTGCTAAAAAACATCAGATTCCTTGTGCTAAAAATTTCTGTTATAGTCTTTCTGCCCCAAGATTTTAATGATTTCAAGCCAAATTAAAGAAAAACTTTGCATTTTCTTGTCCTAAGCCTACTGATTGTTCTGAAAATACTTATCTTTGTGCCCGAATCCTTTTCGTTTAGCACTATGAAGAAAATCAGTTTCACCACCCTGCTGGGCCTCTTGCTGGCCTTGATCTCGGTAGCTTGTCGCTACAGCACGGCTTTGGCCGACTTCTATTCCACCCGCATTTATCCTTGGGTCTCGGCAGTCTTGTCGTGGCTTGCGGCCTGGTCGCCCATCAATCTGGAGGAGATTGCCATTGCTGTGATTCTTGTCCTGCTCATCGTTAGCCTTTGCCGAAAGGTGAGCTGGAAACACCGCTTGGCCAATGTCGGCAAGATGCTGCTCTGGACCTACGTGTGGTTCTACTGGGGCTGGTGCATCAACTATTCGCGCAGCAATATCTATGCCCGGATCGGGGCCCTTCCTGAGCAATATGATCAAGCCGAACTCATTTCATATGCCAATGATTTTGTGAACCTGACCAACCTCAGCTGGACCGACGAGCCACTTCCGTCTCAAGCCGAACTCGAGGCCGAAATCAAGCAATTCTACGCTCAGGTACCTAAGCAATACGGTCTCTCAACGCCTCGCAGCTGGCAGCATCCTAAGACATCTGTTGTCAATGGAGTCTATTCTGCCTCAGGCATTTGCGGCTTTATGGCTCCGCTCTTTGCCGAATCGTGCATCAATAGCGATATCCTCTTGCGCGACTATCCTTTTACCTATGCCCACGAATATGCCCATCTCATGGGTGTCAGCAGCGAGGCCGAAGCCAACTGGTGGGCTTTTCAGGCGTGCACCCATTCCAGTAACCCGGCTGTGCGCTATTCTGGTTATAAGGGCATCATTACCTATATTATGAACGATGTGTATCGTTCCCTCGGTCCCGACGAATACAACCTTTGGCGTTCCGCCATCAGTCCGTCGGTTGTTGCCGATCTGCGTGCCACAAGCCAGCATTGGCGCTCATTGCGCTCCGAGAAGTGGGATAGTCTTCAGAATAGCATTTACGACCTTTTCCTCAAAGGCAACAATGTTGAGGGCGGCATGAAAAACTATTCCTACGTCGTGAGTTTGCTCATCAGCCTTGAACCCGATTTTGCATCTAAAGATGTTAAAACGAAGTGAAATAGTAAAGCAAAAATTACAATATCCCTTCTCGCTATATAATGTAATTAATATGATTGCGCGCACACGCGAGGCTTTGGTCTGATATCTATAAGATAGACCATCAACTGTCCTGTTTTAGCTCGAAAAACGCATACTTTAGCATGCTTTTGTAAACCTAAAATGTCATTTGTAGGCGTTTGTAGGGCTATTTTGACCATTTTTTAGGGTTTTATCAAATTTTCTTACAAAATAATTTGGAATCGTCAGACAAAACCGCTATCTTTGCACCCGCTTAACAGGAAGAACAACCGATTGAGCAAAACGATCTTTGAAAGTTTGGGAACTAGATAATATATACAATAAGTACAAGACAGCAAAACTCGAAAGAGTACAGCAAAGTCAGGTAGAGCG
>JAUNCV010000146.1 GCA_030526445.1 Bacteroidales bacterium
GCCTGAGCAAGATCTCGGAAGAGATGCTCAGAGACATTGAGAAGGATACCGTGGACATGATGGACAACTTTGACGCCACCCTGAAGGAGCCAAAGGTGCTGCCAACCAGAATTCCAACCCTTTTGGTGAATGGTGCCAACGGTATTGCGGTAGGTATGGCTACCAACATGCCAACCCACAACCTCACTGAGGTGATTGACGGTATTTGCGCATACATTGATAATCCGGAAATTGAGGTGGCTGGCCTGATGGAGTATATCAAGGCACCAGACTTCCCAACCGGCGGCATTATTTATGGCTATGATGGCGTGCGCGATGCCTATGAGACCGGACGTGGACGCGTTGTGGTTCGCGCCAAAGCTGAGATTGAGAGCGAAGGTCAGCACTGCAACATCGTTGTGACCGAGATTCCTTATGGCGTGAACAAGGCTGAGCTCATCAAGCACATTGCTCAGCTGGCCGACGAGAAGAAGATTGAGGGCATTGCCAATGCCAATGACGAGTCGGACCGCACAGGTATGCGTATCGTTGTGGAACTCAAGAAGGATGCCAATGCCAACATTGTGCTCAACAAGCTCTATAAGATGACCGAACTGCAGAGCAACTTCTCGGTCAACAATATTGCCCTTGTGCCTATTCCTGAGGCGCCTAACGCCTTGGGTATGCCAAAGCTGCTGAACCTGAAGGATCTGGTGCGCTACTTTGTGGATCACCGTCATGAGGTGGTTATCCGCAGAACACGCTTCGATCTGGCTGAGGCTGAGAAGAAGGCCCACATCCTTGAGGGCTTGATCATTGCAGTGGATAATCTGGATGAGGTAATCAAGATTATTCGCGCAAGCCGCACTCCTGCCGATGCTCAGCGTGCTTTGGAGGCACGTTTCGGCATTGACGAACTGCAGAGTAAGGCCATCGTTGATATGCGCCTTTCGCAGCTCACCGGCCTCCGCATTGAGGAACTCAAGCAGCAGTATGAGGACTTGATGAAGCTCATCGACTACTACAAGCAGATTCTTTCGGACGATGCCCTTTGTATGAAGGTAGTGAAGGACGAGCTCATTGAGGTGAAGGAGAAGTTTGGCGACGAGCGCAGAACACAGATTGACTACTGTGGCGCTCAGCTCAATGCCGAAGACTTTATTCCGAACGACGATGTGGTGATCACCATCAGCCACATGGGCTACATTAAGCGCACCAAACTTTCGGACTATAAGGCTCAGAGCCGTGGAGGTGTGGGTGCCAAGGGCAGCGGAACACGCGACAACGACTTTATTGAATATATGTATGCCGCCAAGAACCACAACTGGCTGATGTTCTTCACCGAGCAGGGTCAGGCATTCTGGATGAAGGTATATGATATTCCTGAATTCGCCAAGAACCAGAAGGGTCGTGCTATTCAGAACATGCTCAACGTTTCGGAGAACAACCGAATCACCGCCTTCCTGAAGGTAGAGTCGTTTGCCGATGCAGACTTCAACGACAGCCACTATCTGGTATTCGCTACCGAAAGAGGCATTGTCAAGAAGACCGTACTTGCAGCCTACAGCCGCCCACGCGCCAACGGTATCAATGCCATTAACTTGGCCGAAGATGATCGTGTAGTGAGCGTTGTGATGACCGATGGCAAGCAGCACATTGTGATGGCCAACAGAAATGGTCGTGCAATCACCTTCCCTGAGACCAACGTCAGAACCATGGGCCGTGTGGCAACCGGTGTAAGAGGTATGCGTCTTGATGCCGATGGTGAGGACAAGATCATTGGCATGGTGGCACTGCCTTACCCAGGAGCACCACTGACCGAAGAGGGCAATGAGGCTGCTGCTGAGGAGATGCAGGTGGAGGAGCAGGAGATGTCGCTCGAGAACCTCTTCGACCAGCCAGAAGAGACCACCGCAGAAAATGCCGCAGAGACCGAAGAGGTAGTGGTGGCCGATGCCGACAACGAGCTCAACGAGAGCATCCTTGTGGTGAGCGAGAAGGGCTTTGGTAAGCGAAGCTACATCACCGGATACCGAATTACACGAAGAGGCGGTAAGGGTGTCAAGACCCTGAACCTTTCGGACAAGACCGGTAAGGTGATTGCCATCATGACGGTGAACGATATGGACGACGTGATGATCATCAACAAGTCGGGCATTGCCATTCGTCTGCACTGCCAGTATGACCCTGAGACCAGCCAAGGCCTGCGTGTGATGGGACGTGCTGCTGCCGGTGTGAAACTCATTGACCTCACCAAGAAGAATGACGCTATTGCAAGCGTGTGCAAGGTGGTGAGCGAACAGGAAGAAGAGAATGTGGAGGCTGCAGAAGACACACTGCCAGTTGACAACACAGAGGCTTCGGACAACAACACCTCGGAGAGCGAAAACTAAACCTTTCGCTCTTTGAGAAGTCTAAAAGATAAAATCAGTGATATAGAACCAAAATATCTAATTAAAATTTTGAACTATTATGAAGAAATTCATCCTTTCTGCAGTAGCTCTCCTCTTTGTGGGTGGCGCTTGCTGCGTAAATGCACAGGAGTTGACCAAGGAGCAGAAGGCTGCTTTGAAGGCGCAGGAGAAGGAGCTCAAGGGCTTCTTGAAGGAGGCAAAGAAGAATAGCCAGATTGGCGAGGGCGCTAAGCCTAACTTCGATGCTGCTCGTGCCGCTCTTGCTAATGCTGCTAAGAATCCTGCTGCAGCTAACAACCCAGAGTTCTTCTTGCAGGCTGCAGAGGTTGAGAGCAATGCTTTCACCGTTGCTGCTCAGGCTAACGACCTTGTAAACTATGCCAATGCTGCAACTGCTGGCTTCGACTTCTACAAGAAGGCTTATGCAGCTGCTAACGGCAACAAGGGTCTTCAGCAGAAGATTCAGGCTGGCGCTCTCAACATCTACCAGAGCACCTCGGGTATGCAGATGGTAGGTAACGTATTCTATCAGGAGAAGGAGTGGCAGAAGTGTCTCGATGCTTGGAATGTGGCTAAGACCGCTCACCTCGAGCCAATGATTTCGGAGAACGTAATGGCTAAGCCAATCGTTGAGATGAATGCTGCTGACTCAGTGATCAGCAACCTCTACCTCAACTGCTTCTCTGTTGCTCAGTATATGATGCAGGATACCCTTGCTGCTAACAAGGAGTTGATGTACTTGAAGGATCATCCAGCTGACGAGACTCAGCTCAATCAGGTGCTTCAGGCTCTCTGCCTCAACTACTATGGCGCTGACGACAGCCTCAAGTTCGAGCAGGCTCTTCGTGAGGGTGTGGACCGTTTGCCAAACGAGACCTGGTACCTCAACAACCTGATCAACGTGTATATTCAGGCTAAGCGTTATGATGAGGCTTCTTCGTTTATCGACAAGGCTATCGCTTCAGATCCTGAGAACCCAACCCTCACCTTCGTAAAGGGTAACCTCCTTGAGCAGCTTGGTGATGCAGAGGGCTCATTCAAGTGCTATGAGAAGGCTCTCGCTCTCGATCCTTCGAACGCTGAGATCAACTCTGCTATGGGCCGTTTCTACTACAACAAGGCTCAGAATGTTGAGGAGGAGTACTTCCAGAAGAAGCAGTTTGAGAAGGGTGATGCTGCTGCAGCTGAGTTCTATGACAAGGCACTCCCATTCTTCGAGGCAGCTTATGCTTTCGACACCGATCGTAAGGATAAGTCAATTGCTATTGCGCTCCGTATGCTCTATGGCAAGAAGATTGCTAAGGGTCAGAAGCAGTACCAGTCGCTCCGTAGCGAAGTTAGCTCTGCTTACGGCTTCGAATAATCACGCTATTTGATAAAGGGTCACGGAATATGAAAAAAAGTCATGTTCCGTGACTCACCATTTATTCTATTTATTAATAATGTATAGAGGGTTTAACTATCTTTTTTTGCCTATTATCTTGATTTTTTGCGCCTTGGTCAATGAGGTGCAAGCACAAAATGCTGACGAACCGAAGGTAGAAACCATTGATGCCAAGAAACTGGCAAGACGACAGAAGATACAGCGAGACTCGCTGAAACTGTGCCTGAAAGAGGCAAGATATTACACCAACGATAAGCAGGCATATAACTTTGACAAAGCCCGCGGATTCCTGAAGCTGGCTTTTGACAACCCGTTGGGAAAAGAAAATCCTGAGGTGTTGATTCAGGCTGGTCACACAGAGTACCAGTGCTTCCATACAGAAAGAAACAAACCTGCTAAGGGTAAAAAGATTGATGAGAAGGTAATATATAGTTCGACAGCTGCCGGATTTGAATACTACACAAAAGGGTATGATGAGCTGAAGAAGAAAGAGCATGCAAGCAATGCCAAACAGATGCAGCTGATCAGAAGCAATGCTTATGAACTATTCCGATCGACCCAAGGCTTCAGAGCAACAGCGGGTTTTTACTATACACAGCAGAACTGGACGAAAGCGCATCACTTCTTCCGCATGGGACTGGATGCGATAGAGGGAGATTTGCTGAATGACTATGCTCAGAAAAACGATGCTATGGCCCGTGACTTTGAGCGATTTAAGAACGATTCGGTGCGCGATAAACTGATGTATTCGTGCGCTGTGACGGCTGTGAAGATGGGCGACCATGCATTGGCCATCAGTGAGCTGGAGGCCGCAAAGCCTTTGGGCATTGAGACCTTTCTGGTGTATCAGCAACTGTGCCTTGAGTATGAGGCCATAGGCGATCTGGAGGGTTTTGAGCGAATACTTCGCGAAGGACAGATGAGAATGCCCGACTCACTATGGTTTTCGAAAAACCTGCTGAACCTATACCTTTCGCAACATGCACTGGAGAAGGCGCTTGCCGTATCGGAACAGGTGACAGAGCTCGACCCAGACAATGCGGGCAACTATGAGCTGAAAGGCAAGCTGCAGGAGGAACTGGGGCTTGTGGAGGAGGCCGAAAAATCGTATATTGAGGCACTGAAGCGCGACTCGCTGCTTTTGGAAAGCAATGAAAATTTGGGCCGACTCTACTTCAATATGGCAGTGAAGGCCGAAGAAAACTATATAGAGAACCGCAGGTTTGACGACATATATGGTGAGGTTGTGCCTATGTATGAAAAGGCTTTGCCCTACTACTACAAGGCCTATGAGGCCGATGTGAAGAGAGAGGAAAAGCAGATTGCAACGGCTATCAGAAC
>JAUNCV010000006.1:0-1890 GCA_030526445.1 Bacteroidales bacterium
GATCGTTCAATCACTCACCAGCTCTATGGCGGCGACTGGGAGAACCGTATCAAGCAGGAGTACTTGCTCGGTATTGGTGGCGTAATGCTCCTCAACAAGCTCGGCATCAAGAAGGACGTATATCATGCTAACGAGGGTCACGCAGCTCTCATGAACGCTCAGCGTATGGCTGACCTCATCGCTAACGAGGGTCTTAACTTCGGTCAGGCTCTTGAGGTGGTTCGTGCAAGCTCTCTCTATACTTGCCACACTCCAGTTCCTGCTGGTCACGACTACTTCGAGGAGGGTCTCTTCTACAAGTATATGAGCCAGTATGCTGGTAAGCTCGGTATTGATTGGGCTGACTTCATGAACTTGGGTCGTGAGACTCCAGGTGAGGGCAAGTTCTCTATGTCTGTATTCGCTCTCAACACCTGCCAGGAGGCTAACGGCGTATCTTGGTTGCACGGTGCTGTATCGCGCAATATGTTCCAGCCAGTTTGGAAGGGTTATGCTCCAGATGAGCTCCATGTAGGTTATGTTACCAATGGTGTTCACCACCCATCATGGGCTGCTTCTGAGTGGAAGGCATTCTACACCAAGCTCTTCGGCGAGAACTACTATGCTAACCAGACCAGCGAGGAGATGTGGAAGAAGATCTACGAGGCTGATGACGAGGAGATCTGGAACATCCGTAAGGAACTCAAGGCTAAGCTCTTCGCCTTCATCAAGGAGGAGGTTGCTAACAACCTTCGTAAGAAGCAGGAGAACCCAGCTAAGATTCTCCAGGCTGTAAATGCTCTCAATCCTAACGCTCTCACCATCGGCTTCGCTCGTCGTTTTGCTACCTACAAGCGTGCACACTTGCTCTTCACCGACCTTGAGCGTCTCGAGAAGATCGTTAACAACCCAGAGCGTCCTGTTCAGTTCATCTTCGCAGGTAAGGCTCACCCAGCCGACGGTGGTGGCCAGGGCCTCATCCGTCGCATCGTAGAGATCAGCCGCATGCCACAGTTCGTAGGCAAGGTTGTATTCGTTGAGAACTACGATATGGACGTTGCTAAGCGCCTCGTTTCAGGTGTTGATATCTGGATGAATACTCCTACCCGTCCACTCGAGGCATCTGGTACCTCAGGTGAGAAGGCTATCCAGAACGGTGTACTCAACCTCTCAGTGCTCGATGGCTGGTGGTATGAGGGTTACAAGGAGGGCGCAGGTTGGGCTCTTACCGACAAGCGTACTTTCCAGAACCAGGCTCTCCAGGATCAGCTCGATGCAGAGACCATCTACACCATGCTCGAGACCGAGATCGTTCCTATGTACTTCGCTTGCAACCGCAAGGGCTACTCAGTAGAGTGGGTTAAGGCTATCAAGGACTGTCTCGCTAAGATCACTCCTAACTTCACCATGAAGCGTCAGCTCGATGACTACTATGATCGCTTCTATCAGAAGGAGGGTGCTCGCTCAGGTAAGATCAACGCTAACAACTACCAGCTCGCTAAGGAACTTGCAGCTTGGAAGGAGAAGGTTGCTGAGAACTGGGATGCTGTTGAAATCAAGAACGTAGAGATGGCTTCTCTCAACGATATGAACGTTGGTAAGAACTACACCGCTACCGTTGTTGTTGATGGCAAGTGCATTGCTGATAGCCTCGGTATCGACCTCGTGTTCACCAAGGCAGGTGACGGCGCACAGCACACCTACAAGTCGGTAGAGATGGAGGTAACCAAGCGTGAGGGTTCAGAGGTAACCTTCCAGGTGAACTTCCCTGTAACCTACGCTGGTGCTTGGAAGATCAGCTTCCGTATGTTCCCAAAGAACGAGGAGCTTCCACACCGCATGGACTTCGCTTACACCCGTTGGTTCTAATCAACACGAATATAATGACAATAGCCTGCTCATATCGAGCAG
>JAUNCV010000006.1:1900-14983 GCA_030526445.1 Bacteroidales bacterium
TATTCGAATGCCTTTAAAATAGAAAAGTCGACTCATAGAGTGAGCCGGCTTTTATTATGGTCGAATGCTATCGATTAGAGATTTGGATTCTCGGTAGCCCACTCTGCAACTGGTGGGATGATGCCGAGCTCGATGATCTCATCGCGCATCTTCTGGAGGTGCTCGTATGAAGAAGCGAGTGCTGCCATCTCCTCCTCAGTACCCTGTGGAGCGGTGAAGTGAACACCCTCTGCATCGATAACGGTTGGCATAGCCATCATAACGTTCTTGTAACCGCACTTCTCGCAGTTAACATAGCAACCTGCAGGCCAGGTGAACTTCTCGCCACCCATAGCTGCCTCGATCATCTTAACAGCCTGGTAAGATGGGCTCTGGAATGAAGAACGGCCACGGAGCTTGATGATGTTTGAACCACCCTGGGTAGTAGCCTTCTTGATCTCAGCCCAACGCTCTGCGCTCAATGGGAGCTCAGAAAGTGGCTTGCCATCGATCATAGCCTTTGAAGCGAATACAGCCATCTGCTCGCCGTGACCACCATAGGTGTAAGCGTTGGTCACCTTGTCCTGCTGTACGCCAAACTCCATAGCGAGCTGCTGCTGGAGACGGGTAGAGTCGAGGGCTGCGAGTGAAGTCATCTGGTTTGGCTTGAGGCCAGAGTGGATGAGTGCAGTGAGTGCGGTAACGTCAGCTGGGTTGAAGATAACTACGACATGCTTAACCTCTGGGCAGTACTTCTTGATGAAGTCACCAAACTGAGCAGCGATCTGGCAGTTGCCCTTGAGAAGGTCCTCACGGGTCATGCCCTCCTTACGTGGAGCGCCACCTGAAGAGATGATGTACTTAGCGTCGGTGAAAGCTACCTCAGGATCGGTAGTCCAGGTGATGTTTGCACCAGGGAATGCGCAGTGTGCCATCTCATCAGCAACACCATGTACGCCTGGCTCAAAAATGTCATAAAGGCAAATGTTTGGGGTGAGACCAAGCATAAGGGCGGTCTGAACCATGTTAGAACCGATCATACCACCGGCACCAACAATCACGAGCTTCTCGTTTGTCAAAAAAGTCATAGTATTTGTTTATTAGTTGTTGTAAGTTTTGTATGGAATAGTCTTTTTTCAACAGCGCAAAGATAGTGAAATAAAACAACTTATATATATAAAAAGGGCAAAATATCGAATGAATTTATTCAATATTTTGCCCTTTGCTATATTCTTGACAAATCAGTGTGTCAATCTGCCTGAAGGTTGATTATCACGCGCGAATTGCTCGGATCATTGCTTATCAGTGTGATGTGATGATTGATCGTCTTGAGCTTGGTCATCTCAGGATGGAAGGAAACGGTCAGAATGGCTCGGTCTCCGGGTTTGATAGTGGTGCTGCTTATCGATGCCTTGAAGACTTTTGGCATATCGTTCTGCACCTTACGGATAGTGAGCTTGGTCTTGCCGGTATTCCACACCTCAACGTTTTTTGTTACCATCTTGCCCTCATTCTTGCCGAAGTTGATAGTAGTGCTCTCAGCCTCAATCTCAGGTGCATTGTCGCGCTCTTTGCGGCTAAGTTCTGAGAAGTCTTCCCAGATATCGGCCTGCAGTGTGATGCGGTTGTTCTTGGCCTTTGACTCCTTGCCTTTGACAAAGACGTCGAAGGTCTCAGTGTGCATGCCCCAGTCTTTTGACTCTTTGGTGAGGAAGGTCACGAGCACACGGCCCTCTTTCTTTGGCTGGATGATTTCGGGCTCCTTGTCAAGATGCACGTTCTTACTGACACCGCGGAAGGTGAGCTGTATGGGCTCATTGCTTTCGTTATAGAACATGAGCGTGCGCGTGCGATTGTTGCGGTTAGGATAGACATCAAAGAAATTGAGTGTGCGGTTCTTAACGCGCAAGCCTGCGCCCATCTCGGTGGCATAGGTGTCTTCGGGCGTGGTGTTGCTTACCACATTGCCATTGATGACCAGCATGCTCTTGCCATTGTTGTTGTCGTAAACATAGACACTCTTCTGGAAAGGGCCTGGACGACCCTTGGCATGATAGGTCACCTTGATGACTCCCGATTCGCCTGGACGAATGGGCTTCTTTGGGAATTCAGGAACCGTGCAGCCGCAACTTGACTGCGCTCTGACAATGAGCAATGGGCTATCGCCAGAGTTAGTAAAAGGAAACTCGACGGTAGCATCGCCATTCTTCTCCTGAATAGTACCGAAATCGTGGGTAGTTTTGGTGAAAGTGATTTTAGCAGCCGCCCAGCAAAGGGTAGCTGCCAAAATCATTATTATGCTCAAAAAGATTCTTTTCATGCAATTTTGAGTTATGCCCGAAGGCATGGTTTGTTTGCTTATGCTTCGATAGCCGAAAGGATGGCATTCACAGCATCGCCAAGACCAGCGGCATTCTTGCCACCTGCCTGTGCGAAGTGAGGCTGACCGCCGCCACCGCCCTGGATGAGCTTAGCTGCACCCTTAACGAGGTTCGAAGCATTGAAGCCTGCCTCCTTTGCCTCGTCGCCAACAGCAACAGTGAGGGTAGGACGACCCTGGAACTCGGTGCCGAATACCACAATAGCCTTAGCGTTCTCAGCGCGGAGCTGGAAGGCAATGTTCTTGGCCGAATCTGCCTCGAGAGCGCCGATGAACTTGATTACCTCGAAGCCCTTGATAGTGGTAGCTGCCTCAGCCAACTTCTGCTTCATCTGCTGCTCCTTCTCGTGCTTGAACTCCTCAACCTGCTTCTTGAGGTTAGCATCGTCCTGCAGGGTCTTCTGGATGGTCTGCAAGAGGTTTGGTGCGTTGTTGAAGAGAGCCTTGAGGTCGCGGATGAGATCCTGCTGTGCATCGAGAGCCTCTTCTACAGCCTTGCCAGTGATAGCCTCAATACGACGTACGCCAGCTGCTACAGAGGTCTCCATGATGATGCGAATCATACCGATGCGGCCGGTGTTGCTGATGTGGCAGCCGCCGCAAAGCTCTACCGATGGGCCGAACTTCACAACGCGTACCTCGTCACCGTACTTCTCGCCGAAGAGAGCGATAGCGCCCATCTTCTTAGCCTCCTCGATAGGCATGTTGCGATGCTCCTCAAGGGCAATGGCCTGACGTACCATATCGTTGGCCATGTGCTCTACCTGACGAAGCTCCTCATCGGTCACCTTCTGGAAGTGGCTGAAGTCGAAGCGGAGGCTCTGTGGGGTTACCAATGAGCCCTTCTGCTCAACGTGGGTGCCGAGCACCTGGCGGAGACAGTAGTCAAGGATGTGGGTAGCGGTGTGGTTGCACTCGAGGGCGATACGATCCTCCTCGTTGATGCGAGCCACTACAGGTGCAGTGATGTCCTGTGGCAACTTCTCGATGATGTGAACAGCGAGGTTGTTCTCGCGCTTGGTGTCAACAACAGGGATAACCTCTTCGCCAAAGGTGAGGGTACCCTTATCGCCTACCTGACCACCCATCTCGCCATAGAATGGAGTCTTCTCAAGAACAACCTGATACTGGGTCTTATTCTTCTGCTTGATGCTGCGGTAGCGAAGCACCTCAGTCTCAGCCTCTGCAAAGTCGTAACCAACAAACTCGGTGGTGCCAGCGTGAAGCTCTACCCAGTCGCCATTCTCAACGGCTGCAGCATTACGAGCACGCTCCTTCTGAGCCTGCATGTTAGCCTGGAAGCCCTCTGCATCGATGGTCATGCCGCTTTCGCGAGCGATGAGCTCAGTGAGGTCGAGAGGGAAGCCGTAGGTATCGAACAGAGTGAATGCCTCCTTGCCGTCGATAACAGTCTTGCCAGCAGCCTTGGTCTCTTCCATGATAGCGTTGATGCGCTTGATACCATTCTCAAGGGTGCGAAGGAAAGAATCCTCTTCCTCCTTGATAACCTTAACGATGAGTTCGTTCTGAGCCTTGAGCTCTGGGTATGCGCCACCCATGGTCTCGATGAGGATAGGAAGCAACTTGTAGAGGAATGCCTCCTTCTGGCCGAGGTAGGTGTAAGCATAACGTACGGCACGACGAAGGATACGACGGATTACATAGCCAGCCTTAGCGTTCGAAGGCAGCTGACCATCGGCAATAGCAAATGAGATAGTGCGGATGTGGTCGGCAATAACACGCATAGCGATATCGGTCTTCTCATTCTCGCCATACTTGAGGCCAGAGAGGTTGCCAATCACGCCAATGATAGGCTGGAAGATATCGGTATCATAGTTAGAGGTCTTGCCCTGGAGGGTACGAACCAGACGCTCGAAGCCCATGCCGGTATCGATAACGTGAGCAGGAAGCTTCTCAAGGCTGGCATCGGCCATGCGGTTGTACTGCATGAATACGATGTTCCAGATCTCAATCACCTGTGGGTGATCCTTGTTAACGAGCTCGCGGCCGCTGAGGGCAGCCTTCTCCTCGTCGGAACGAGAGTCGTAGTGAATCTCAGAGCAAGGGCCACAAGGACCTGTATCGCCCATCTGCCAGAAGTTGTCGTGCTTGTTGCCGTCGAGGATGTGGTCCTTTGGCAAATAGCGCTCCCAGATAGCAGCAGCCTCATTGTCGCGCTCTACACCCTCTTCAGGGGAGCCCTCGAATACGGTAGCGTAGAGGTTCTTTGGGTCGAGCTTCAGTACGTCAACCAAATACTCCCAAGCCCAAGAGATAGCCTCCTCCTTGAAGTAGTCGCCGAACGACCAGTTGCCGAGCATCTCGAACATGGTGTGGTGATAGGTATCGTGACCTACCTCCTCCAGGTCGTTGTGCTTGCCACTGGCGCGAAGGCACTTCTGGCTATCGGCAGCACGAGAGAACTTCTTCTCCACGTTGCCGAGGATGATATCCTTAAACTGGTTCATACCAGCGTTGGTAAACATAAGTGTTGGGTCGCCCTTCAATACCATTGGGGCAGAAGGCACGATGGTACAGCCTTTCGAAGCGAAGAACTTCAGGAAGCTGTCGCGGATTTCGTTAGCAGTCATCATATCTATTTTGTATATTAATTTTTATTTCAGCGCGCAAATATAATTAAAAGATGTGTAACTTGCTCTTTTGAAGGCTGAAAAATGAAACCGATATGAAAAACTGTCAATTAATCTGCTGTGCTTGTATTGTTTAGTGGTCAAAATAAGCTTTTTTCTATTGTTCTGTCATTTTTGTCAAAAATTATAGCAAATTGTCAATTCTTATTTCTCTTTGAAAGCGTAACATGGGCTTTTATGTCATAATGTGACTATTGTTTGTGTAAATATGTTATTTTGACTATTAAAATGTTGTTTTCGAAGAAAAAAAGTTATGCTATTTTGAGCAACCATAGCAAAATGAAGGTATCTTTGCAGAAATTTTGTTGCTATTTTATAACTATTTGAGTAATATTGGCTCTTCTGAAATGTTTTCGGTTGTAGATAAAAGTTTTCAAATTGTTATTTATAATGGCAATTCGTAAGGAAAATTTCAATTTATTAAACAAATATTCATAAATGGGACAGCAGAGATTTGATGCGGTTCAAACTGCTTTCAAAAAACATGCAGTAGAGGTGGAGGTTCCTAAGGGACGTCCATCAGAGTATTTCGGTGAACTGGTATTCAATCGCGAGAAGATGCAGAAGTATCTCGATGCAAAGACACTTCAGGCTTTGCTCGATTGTATTGACAATGGCAAGCACCTGGACCGTAATGTGGCCGATGGTGTGGCTAAGGGCATGAAGCAATGGGCCATTGAGCATGGCGTTACTCATTGCTGCCACTGGTTCCAGCCTCTTACCGATACCACTGCTGAGAAGCATGACTCTTTCATGGAGTATGACTGGAAGGGTGGCATGATCGAGGAGTTCGAGGGCAAGAGCCTTGCTCAGCAGGAGCCTGATGCATCAAGTTTCCCTTCAGGCGGTATTCGTGCCACCTTCGAGGCTCGTGGCTACACAGCATGGGATCCTACTTCGCCTGTCTTCATTCTCGATGACTGTCTTTTCATTCCTACCGTATTTATTTCATATACGGGCGAATCGCTCGACTATAAGGCACCTCTCAAGAAGTCTATCAAGGCTGTGAGCGATGCTGCTGTGCCTGTGTGCCAGCTCTTCGACCCCAACGTAACTCACGTTCAGGCCAACCTGGGCTGGGAGCAGGAGTACTTCTTGGTCGATGACGCTCTTTATGCTGCTCGTCCCGACTTGATTGCTACAGGTCGCACCCTCATGGGCCATGCTTCGAGCAAGAACCAGCAGATGGACGACCACTATTTCGGTCAGATTCCTACCCGTGTGCAGGCCTTTATGAAGGATCTTGAGATTCAGGGCCATCGTCTTGGCATTCCTATGAAGACACGCCACAATGAGGTGGCTCCTAATCAGTTTGAGTTCGCCCCAATCTTTGGCGAGTGCAACCTGGCTGTTGACCAGAATATGCTCATCATGGGTGTTATGAAGAAGCTGGCTCGCAAACATGGTTTCCGTGTCCTTTTGCACGAAAAGCCATTCGAAGGCATCAATGGTTCGGGCAAGCATAATAACTGGAGTCTTTCGACCAATACGGGCGTGATTCTTTATGCTCCAGGCAAGGACCCAATGAGCAACCTTCAGTTCCTCACATTCTTTGTCAATACGCTCGAGGCTGTGCGTCGTCATGGCGCTTTGCTCAAGGCCTCAATTGCTTCGGCTACCAATGCCCATCGTCTGGGTGGACATGAGGCGCCTCCTGCCATTATTTCGGCCTTCCTGGGTCGTGCCATGAGCGATGTGCTTCGTAAACTCCTCACTGTGCCCGATGATACTGATATCGTTATTGCGGGCAAGCAGGCTTATGACCTGGGTCTTGTCGAGATTCCAGAAATCTTTATCGACAATACTGACCGCAACCGCACCTCGCCATTTGCCTTTACTGGCAATCGCTTTGAGTTCCGTGCTGTGGGTTCGAAGGCCAACTGCTCTGCCTCAATGTGCACTCTCAACACCATGGTGGCCGAACAGCTGCTCGACTTCAAGGAGGCTGTTGACAAAGAACTGGCCAAGGGTACAGAGCTCAAGGTGGCAGTGATGCGTACCCTCAAGCCAATCATCGCTCGTATCATTGATACCGTATGCTTTGATGGTAATGGCTATTCGGCCGAATGGCAGAAAGAGGCACAGAAGCGTGGCCTTGATGTGGAGCGTTGCGTGCCTAAGATGTTCCTTGAGAATGTGAAGCCTGATGCCGTAGAGATGTTCGAGCGTCTGGGTGTATTCTCTCGCGAGGAACTTCATGCCCGAAACGATGTGAAGTTCGAGACCTACATCAAGCTTGTACAGATCGAGGGCCGTGTGCTGGGCGATTTGGCCATCAACCACATCATCCCTGCAGCCACAACCTATCAGTCAACCCTTCTCAAGAATGTGGCTATGATGAAGAGTCTCTTCCCAACCCAGTGGGAGGAACTTTCGGCCCATGAGGTAGCCCTTATCAAGAAGATTGCTGGTTACAATGCCGAGATCAAGATGAAGGTCGATGCCATGGTCGAGAAGCGTAAGGTGGCTAACCGCATTGAGGATCTCTATGAGAAGGCAATGGCCTATTATGAGATTGCCGATGCTCTCACAGCCATTCGTAAGCCTATTGACTTGCTCGAAGAAATTGTCGATGATACTGTTTGGCCAATGCCAAAGTATCGCGAACTCCTTTGGATTCGATGAACCTACGCGATAAGCAAATACTACAAATAGCATTGCCCAGCATTGTATCGAACATCACGGTACCTTTGCTGGGCTTGATTGATGTGGCCATTACCGGACACCTGGGAGGCGCTGCCTATGTGGGTGCTATTGCTGTGGGCGGCATGTTGTTCAATATCATTTATTGGGCGTTTGCCTTCCTGCGCATGGGCACTAGTGGCATGACGGCTCAGGCCTTTGGAGCCCGCCAGCTGAAAGAGGTGGTGAATGTGCTCTTGAGGGCCATCTTCGTAGCCTTGGCAGTTGCCTTTGTGCTGCTATGTCTGCAGCGTGTGGTGCGCGATGTGGCTCTTTCGCTCATTCATCCATCGGCCGAAGTGGCACAGTTGGCGCGTACCTATTATAATATAGTTGTTTGGGGCGCTCCGGCCTCGCTGCTTATGTTTGTGCTCTCGGGCTGGTTTCTGGGCATGCAGAATAGCAAGGCGCCTATGGCCATGTCTATCATACAGAATGTGGCTAATATTCTCTTCAGCCTGTTGCTGGTGTTCGGCCTGGGCTGGAAAATTGAAGGTGTGGCTCTTGGCACTGTACTGGCGCAATATCTCGGGTTGGGTGTAGGCATATTTCTGCTTCTCACTCGTTATGGGCGTCTGAGGCGTTATTGCGAGTTGTCACAAGTCTTGGTCAAACAAGGACTGGTGCGGTTCTTCCTCCTCAACAAAGACATCTTTCTGCGCACCCTTTGTCTCATCTTTGTTCATTTCTTCTTTATCTCGGCAGGTGCCAAATATGGCGATTCGGCCTTGGCGGTCAATGCCCTTATCATGCAGCTCTACCTGTTGTTCAGCTACATCATGGATGGCTTTGCCTTTGCGGGCGAGGCTCTTGTGGGCAAGGCCATTGGTGCGCGTTCTCGTTTGCTGTTCGTCAGTGTGGTGAAGCGTCTTTTCCTTTGGGGCGCTGGCATGATGCTTTTGTTTACCTGCCTCTATGCTCTCTTTGGCGAAACCATTCTTCACCTGTTGAGCAATGACCCTGCGGTGGTTCTTGCTTCGGCCGAATATCATCTTTGGGCATTGCTCTTGCCCGTGTGTGGCATGGCGGCCTTCATCTGGGATGGTATCTATATTGGCGCCACAGCCACCAAGGGCATGCTTCTTGCCATGGCCTCGGGTATGCTGGTCTTTTTTGCAGCCTATGTTCTTCTGGCACCCTCGTTGGGCAACCATGCTCTTTGGTTGGCATTCAATCTCTATACCTTTATGCGAGGATTGGTGCAAACCCTTGTATTTGCTTCGCGAAGAGGAATATATTTGCCAGTTATCAGAAAGTAAGCCAATGGCCGAAAAAGCTATAAAAGTGTATCCCGATATATGACCGATATTAACCCGATACCATCCCGATACATTCCCGAAGGATGAAAGATTATTCTGGAAAAACAAAATGTCAGCACTCTCCCGATGGAGTGCTGACATTTTGCTATTTATTCGTTTTGACTTTTGTCTTACTTGATGTTGAAGATAAGAGTGGCAATGCTGAGGGCTGGCATAGGCATGGTGATGATGCCTCGCTCGGTCACTACATCATTGCTTGGGGCCACGGTGAGTGTTTCGCTGGTGCGATAGCATGCTGCAAGTTTGGCACTTTCGGGCACGTTGACAGTGAAACGGGTATCCTCGTTCTCAGCATTGAGCGTTACATAAACCAACTGCTTGCCATCGGGGCTGACGGCGGCTAGAGAGTTAGGGTCAGAAGATTCTACAAAAGTGTAGCCCACAGGAATGAATCGGCTGAAGTGTGAACGCACGTAGTAGTTACGATGGCGTGTATATTGTTTCCACTCTCGGTCGGCCAGTACAAGGCTCCACTGGTCGCTGCCAACCTCTACATACTGCCAGTCAACCCAGGCAGCAGCCTTCAGGCAACGCACGTCCTCGATGAGGCGCTGAGCCATACGCAGGTTGCCGTGAATGCCTCGGCCACCATCGCCGGTCTCGCTCTGCCAGAAGTGGATGCCGATGGAATCGACCAGCTGTGACAACTCCTTTTTCTCTTCGGCATTGCCCTGATAGGTATGAGTGTTCCACTGTCCTACCATATCAATGACGCCAGCCTCAACATAGGCACGCAGGTCGATGGTCGATTGTGCCACGCTGGTTTCGTCTGAGGCTGAGATTACAGTCTTCAGGCCCGATTCCTTCAGGATAGGGTAGAGGACCTTGATAAAGTCAATCTGGGCCGATGTGCTGAAATGGCAGCCCTCTTGCGAGCCGCTGCAATACCAATAGTCGGTTACTGGCTCGTTGAAAGGATCAAGGGTCGAGAACTCGATGCCATACTCCTCTTTGATGTGCTTGCAAACATCTACAAGATAGTGTGCAAAGTCTTCGTAGTATTCTGGACGGAGATTGTCTTCGGTGGCAGGAGTGTTGCCGCCTACGCAACCACTGTAGGTCATCCAGTAGGGAGCTGAGTTGCTGAACGCCTCAAAGATAGCATCAGGACGCTTTTGTTTGATCATCTGAAGAATGCGGAGCTGAGCCTGGTCGCGATCCCAGTGGTACTCGCCTCCGCGTTTGTCCTGGAAGCCCTCCATCTCGGCACGCAGACCCTTGCCTTTGCCCATGTGATGTTCTTCACAATGGCGCCATTTTGGGTCATCGCCACCACCAATGTTATAGCGGAAAATATTGTAATTAAGTCCTTCGGGACTCACAAGCCAGTTGATGAGCGAGTCAACATGCTGCTCGTCGTAACGGCCGCACATGTTGGCCCACCAGCAAAGCGATACGCCCCAGCCTTCGTTCTGCTGATAGCGGGTGTCAATGTCAATAGCATAGTCGCCCTGTGGCACAGGTTTCTGACAAGATGTAGTGCCCAGCGCAAGCATAGCAAATGCTGTAAGACAAACGGTTTTAATGTTCGTTGTAATGGACTGTACCATAACAGATAAATGAAGATAAAGATGGTTAAGAATGTTATATGCAAATATAAGGATAGGTGATTTTGGTGGTGCAAAGATGCGTTTTTTTCTTCAAATAAACAAATTTTTAGTCAGTTTTTGGTGTTTCGGCCGAAAATTAGTATCTTTGTACCTTGATTTTTAGGCAAAACGAAAATATGAGGTTTTTTTATCCCACAGAATATAAGATATTAGGAAGGCTGGCTGTGCCAGTCATTATTGGTCAGATGGGGCTCACCCTGCAGAATCTGGCCGACAATGTGATGGTGGGTCAGCACTCTACGGCCGAGTTGGCTGCGGCAGGTTTTATCAATAACCTTTTCATGCTGGCTTTGTTGCTCATGGTGGGTTTTGCCACGGGAGCAGTTTCGCAGATTGGTGCCCTTTATGCCCGAGGCAGCAAGAACCGCATTGTTGAGGTGCTTCGCAGCAGTCTTTATACCGATGTTGCTTATAGTTTGCTCATGTGTCTGTGCCTTGTGGCCCTTTATGTGGCATTGCCCTATATGGGTCAGCCCGAAGAGTTGATTCCGCTGATGCGCCCTTATCTGGTCATTCAGGTTTGTTCGCTCCCTTTTATGGCTGTTTCAACCGCCTACAAGCAGTTTACCGACAGTGTGAACGATACTTCGGTAGCCATGGGCATAACGCTTATCGGCAATGTCTGGAACATTGTTTTCAACTACCTGCTCATCTTTGGCCGATGCGGTTTCCCCGAAATGGGTATTGAGGGTGCAGCCTGGGCCACTTTCTCATCGCGTGTGCTGATGTTCATCCTGGCTGTAGGTGTCTTTTTCCTTCGTCCGAAATACAAGGAGTATGTAGCGCTTTGGCGCACTTGTCGCGCCAATCAGAAGGATATGCTTCTGCTCAATCGTCTGGGCTGGCCAATCTCAATCCAGATGGGCATGGAGGTGGCTTCGTTCACCTTGGTGGCCATCTTCCTGGGCTGGTTAGGCACCAATGTGCTGGCGGCTCATCAGGTTATGCTCAGCATCACGAATCTTATTTTCATGTTCTATCTGGGCATTGCCACGGCAGTAGCCATTCGTGTGAGCAATCACAATGGACATGATAACATCTATGGTGTTCGTGAGGCTGCTTTTGCTGGCTGGCAGATGATTTTTGTGCTGGGCGTGATTTTGAGTTCGGTTGCCTATGTGTGCCGCAATCATATTGCAACCTTGTTTACCGACGAGCCTGCCGTTTCGGCCATTGTGGCTACGCTGATTCTGCCTCTCATACTGTATCAGTTGGGCGATGGCATTCAGACCACTTTTGTCAATGCACTCAGAGGCCTGGGCGATGTCAAGAAACTGGTGCTTTATTCGGTCATTGCCTATCTCATCATCTCGTTGCCGTTGAGCTATGTGCTCGGCATTGTGCTCGAATGGGGTGCATTCGGCATCTGGATGGCTTTCCCTTTCGGTCTGAGTACGGCAGCCATACTCTACCTCCGACGCTTTCTTTGGATAACTAATCATAAACAATACATTCATGAACACAGCGACAAAAAATGAGCGCATCAGTGTGGTTGACAGCCTTCGCGGTTTTGCTGTGGTGGGCATCATTATCTTGAGCATCTGAACTTCTACTCTTTCCCCGAGCCAACTCCTTTCGAGCAGGGTTTGTGGGATACCGTCTTTTATCTTGGTGCCAGTAAGATGTATGCTATCTTTGCCCTCTTATTTGGCTTGAGCTGCTACATTCAGCACCACAACCAGGAGAAGAAGGGCAATGATTTCCGACCTCGATTTGCTTGGCGTATGCTCTTGCTGATGGGCTGGGGTTTGGTCGATCTGTTGTTCTTCAATGGCGATATTCTCTGCACCTATGCTGTGCTGGGCCTGTTCCTTATTCCTTTGGTCAAAGCCTCTGATAAGGTGCTTGTGGCAGTAGCCTTGCTGCTATTTTGCCAGCCAATCGAGATTTATTATCTCATCATGGGCTTGATCGATCCTTCGACCCAGCCAATGGATCTTGGCTTAGGCAAACACTGGGGCCTGGTCTATGAACCATGTGCCCATGGTGGATTCTGGGATGTGGCTGTTGCCAACCTCAAGAGTGGTTTGCAGATTAACTTTGGCTGGGCCATTGAGCATGGCCGCTTCACCCAGACCCTCATGCTTTTTGTGGTAGGTATGCTGGTGGGCCGCAAGCGTTTGTTTATTGACGAGGGCAACCACATTTCTTTCTGGAAGAAGGTGATGGCCTATTCCCTTGTGCTTTTCTGTGCTACCCAGTTGGTGCTCAATATGGCTCCTATCGGCCAGCTGGCTCCTGTGGTTAGTCAGAGCCTCAGTATTCTGATTACCGCATGGCGCAACTTTGCCATGATGAGTTTCTATGTGGCTGGCATCACTGTGCTCTATTATCGAACCAAGGGCCAGTACCTGCTTCATCAGTTCTCATATATCGGCAAGATGAGTCTTACCGACTACCTGTTGCAGTCTATCGTGGGTGGCTTCCTCTTCTATAACTGGGGCTGTGGCCTGCATCAGTAT